>JALSGY010000119.1 GCA_026982515.1 Paracoccaceae bacterium | reverse complement strand
TGCCGTCGGCGGGGTTCTTCCAGAACGGCGAGGGCCCCTCGCGGTAGCCCTCCCGCAGGGCCGACTGCTGGGTGTTCTCGCCATCGGTCATCAGCACGATCACCTTCTGGGTGCTGGGGCGGCTGTAATCGAAGGGACGCCCGGCAAAGGCTGGATCTATCAGCGCAGAGGCGCCGCTGGAAAGCGCAGTGACCACCGGGCGGAAGGCCGGATCGAGCAGCGCGGTGCCCCATTTCATTGCCAGATCGATGGAGGTGTAGCCCCCGGCGCGCAATGCGTTGATCCTCTTGCGCAGCTCTGTGTAGCTGTTTTCGTAGGGTACGATCGTGCGGTAGCTGTCAGTGCGGCAGGTGCGGTTCTGGTCGTAGGCGTTCGTGTACCACGACGACGTCCAGGCATCCTGGTTGCCGGCCCGCTGAAGCGGCTCGCTAAGCGAGATTGCCGTGTTCGCGTAATCGGCCAGCGAGAAATCGGCGCAGCTGGAATAGGTGTGTTCGTTGGTGACGTTGAACTGCCGGATCAGCGACTCGCCCACCAGCACCTGCTCGGCATAGGGCACCAGCGAGATCGACACCGAGTTGGCCTCGACGGTGCAGGCGCCGGTGCCCGGGTCGGCGTTGCACTGCATCAGCTCGACGAATTCGTTGGCCGCCTGCTGCAGATCGTAGAGCTTGGTGTTGCCGCTGCTGGAGGAGCGCGAGGCCATGGACCCGGAGATGTCCAGGATCAGCGAGATCTCGACATCGGAAAGGCGCTCTTCCGCGGTGCCGCTGGCGGGGGCGGAGAGGGTGGTTATGCCGAGAAGGTTCATGAAGTAGGTCTTGACCTCCATGTAGGCGCTGGCTTCCACCGTCGTGCCGGTGGGGTCCTTGGTGACGTCGACGCTGCTGAGGTAGGCGTCGAGCCCGGCCTTCTTGAAATAGTCGCGCACCACCGCCTCGTTATCCAGAGACTGGTCGCGGCTGGCCCCGGCCAGAACCGCGCGGTCGAGCGTGCCCTGCAGCCGGGCGCGCTGGGTTTCGGTGTTCATCAGGTCGACGGCCATGCCGGCGATCATCAGCATGGCAACCAGAATGAAGAGGGAGAAGATCAGAAGCGAGCCGTCCTCGCCGCGGCGGAAACGGCGCAGGCGACAGGCCGCGCCGCCGCGCCCTGCCGGCCCGGCGTTGCCGGTTGCGTTCCCGTCAACATCCAACTCCATGTTGTACCCCTCCAAATACCGTTGCGATTCGTCCCACGGAGGACATGCCGCGCAATGGATCATCTGCAATCGACAACATCAGTGCTGCCGGAGTGAGGCGGAAATGGGGCAATACCGTGACATGGGGGGGTCTTTGTCGGGTATCCCGATACAGTTTCCGCGCCTTCCGATGATTGAAATTTCCGGGGAAACGGGATTGCCGGAACTGGCGGTGCGGGAGGGAAAATACCGATTCATTTTGCGATGAAAAATTAATCAATTGTGCTTCCCGTCAATGAGAGTATGAGTGCGATTCGATTGCAGACCGAACAGGGAAAACCTCCGCCATGGCACAAGCGAAAGAGCCCAGTTTCCGCCAGTCCGTCGATCTGATGTTCAACCGCGCCGTCGCGCTGATGGATCTGCCGCCGGGTCTGGAAGAGAAGATCCGCGTCTGCAACGCCACCTACATCGTCCGGTTCGGCGTCCGCCTGCGCGGCCGGATCCAGACATTCGTCGGCTATCGCTCGGTCCATTCCGAACACATGGAGCCGGTGAAGGGCGGGATCCGCTATGCCATGGGCGTCAACCAGGACGAGGTGGAGGCGCTCGCGGCGCTGATGACCTACAAGTGCGCCCTGGTCGAGGCGCCCTTCGGCGGCTCCAAGGGGGGCTTGTGCATGGACCCGCGCCAGTATGACGAGCACGAGCTGGAAATGATCACCCGCCGCTTCGCCTATGAACTGGCCAAGCGCGATCTGATCCACCCCAGCCAGAACGTTCCCGCCCCCGACATGGGCACCTCCGAGCGCGAGATGGCCTGGATCGCCGACCAGTATTCGCGCATGAACACCACCGACATCAACGCCCGCGCCTGCGTCACCGGCAAGCCGCTGCACGGCGGGGGCATCGCCGGGCGGGTGGAGGCCACCGGGCGCGGCGTCCAGTATGCCCTGCGCGAATATTTCCGCCACCCCGAGGACGTGGCCCGCTCCGGCCTGTCCGGCACGCTCGAGGGCAAGCGGGTGATCGTCCAGGGCCTCGGCAACGTGGGCTATCACGCGGCAAAGTTCCTCTCCGAGGAAGACGGTGCGAAGATCATCGCCATCATCGAGCGCGACGGTGCGCTGGTCGATGAGGGCGGGCTGGACGTGGAGGCGGTGCGCCACTGGCTGTCCACCCATGGCGGGGTGAGCGGCTATCCCAACGCCATGCATGTGCCCGAGGGCGAGAAACTGCTGGAGCACGAGTGCGACATCCTGATCCCGGCCGCGCTCGAAGGGGTGATCAACCTGGGCAACGCCGAGCGCATCAAGGCGCCGCTGATCATCGAGGCGGCCAATGGCCCGCTCACCGCCGGGGCCGATGAGATCCTGCGCCAGAAGGGTGCGGTGATCATCCCGGACATGTATGCCAACGCCGGCGGGGTCACGGTTTCCTATTTCGAGTGGGTCAAGAACCTTTCGCACATCCGTTTCGGCCGGCTGCAGCGCCGCCAGGAAGAGGCGCGCCACCAGTTGCTGGTGGACGAGCTGGAGCGCCTGTCGGCCGACAGCGGCATCGGCTGGTCGCTCTCGCCGGGATTCAAGCAGAAATACCTGCGCGGCGCCGACGAGCTGGAGCTGGTGCGCTCGGGCCTCGACGACACCATGCGCGCCGCCTATCAGTCCATGCGGGAGGTCTGGCACGGCCGCGAAGACGTGGAGGATCTGCGCGTCGCCGCCTACATGGTGTCGATCGACCGGGTCGCCAAGAGCTATCAGGCCAAGGGGCTGTAGGGCCTGTCCTCATCTGCCCCGCGCCCCCGGCTCCAGCTGTTTCCGCCAGCGCTCCGCCCGGCCCCGGCTGGTGACAGGCCTGCCGATCCGGGCCATGATCGGCGAGAGGCGGACGATTCGGAAAATGCGGCATGAAGGCCCTTGCACTGCTTTTCGCCCTGTTTGCGGGAGCGGCTGCCGCGCTGGCCCAGGGCGCGCAGCCCGGCCCCGTGCTGCCGGCGTTCTACGATGTCACCGGCGTGGCCGCAGACGACGTGCTCAACCTGCGTGCGGGGCCCGACAGCTCCACCCCCGTGGTCGGTGCCCTGCCGCCCGATGCCCGCGGGGTGGAAGTGCTGAGCCTCGGCGGCAACGGCCGCTGGGGCCTGGTGGCAACCGCCGAGGGCGCTTCCTGGGCGTCCATGCACTATCTCGTCCGCCAGCCCGGCCAGCCCGGCGACCGCCTGCCAAGGCCGCTGCTGTGCACGGGCACCGAGCCGTTCTGGTCGCTCGATCTGCGGCAGGGGAAGGCGCTGTTCGAACGGATCGACAGTGCCCCGCTGCGGCTGCTTCCGGTCTGGGAAGGGTCGCCGGAGGGCCGCCCGCCCCTGGCGCTGGGGCTGCGGCTGGAGGGCGAGGGCGCCGGCATTCAGGCGGTGGTGAGGCGCGAGCCGTGCTTCGACGAAATGAGCGGCCGCGCCCATGGGCTGTCCATTGCCGCCATCCTCTCGGGGGCGCTGGGCGACGGGATGCTCCTGGGGTGCTGTTCCCTGAACCAGGGTCCGTGAACAATCACGATTCTGGGGATTGTCGGGTTTGATCGCATCCGCCCCGCCCGGGGGGCGAGCGCCCCACGCGGGCGGGGGCAGGCCCTCTGTTCCCGGCAGAGGCGGATCCGGTCAGGGGCGACAGGCCCCGGGGTGCAGGCCCCGGGCGCTCAGCCTGCCGGATCGAGCAGCCGCGCCAGTATCGCATCCCTGGTGATCAGCCCGATCACCCCGCCGTCTTCGTCCACCACTGCGATCGGCCCCGCGCCGTGCCGGATCTTCTCCATCACGCTGCGGATCACCTCGTCTGCCGGCACGCGCTGCCCGGGCGGGGCGGCTGCGCCGGGGGGGGCGGGCTCCATCACGTCGCGGGCCTGCAGTACCCTCAGGGGATTCATGTCGGCCACGAAATCGGCCACGTAATCGCTGGCGGGGGCGGAAAAGATTTCCCGCGGGGTGCCGCATTGCACGATCCGCCCCCCCTCCATGATGGCGATGCGGTTGCCGATCTTGAAGGCCTCGTCCAGGTCGTGGCTGACGAAGACGATGGTGCGCCGCAGCCTGGCCTGAAGCTCCAGCAACTCATCCTGCAGCCGGGTGCGGATCAGCGGATCGAGCGCCGAAAACGGCTCGTCCATCAGCAGGATCGGCGCCTCGGTGGCAAAGGCGCGCGCCAGGCCCACCCGCTGCTGCATGCCGCCGGAAAGCTCTCCCACCTTGCGCTCGGCCCACTCCGACAGGCCGACAAGTTCCA
>JALSGY010000118.1 GCA_026982515.1 Paracoccaceae bacterium | reverse complement strand
TGCTGGCCCGGATCGCCTCCACCCTGGGTGCAGGCCCGGCGCCGCAGATCCCCCGCGGGGGCGATCTGGCCGCGATGGTGGCCGCGCATTACGAGGACATGCTGTCGTTTTACGGCGCCGAACTGGGCGGGCGCGTGGCCCGCAAGCACCTGGGCTGGTACATGGACGGGGCCGCCACCCCGCCGGCGCTGCGCCGCGAGGTTCTCACCGCCGCGCCGGCGCGCGTGCTGGCGTTGCTGCCCGCGGCGCTGGCCGGGGAAGGGAGGCGGGCGGCATGAACCTTTCGGCCAGCCCCGCAGCCGATGCGATCTGGAATTCGCTTCCGGTGCCCGCCTTCCTGCTGGACGAGCGCGACGCCATCGCCGAGATCAACACCGCTGCCGAGCAGTTTCTCAATGCCTCGGCCCGCAGCCTGCGCGGGGCGCCGGTGTTCGACCGCCTGGCCATCGATGCGCCGCTCGATTCCGCCTTCCGCCGGGTGCGTGACGACAACTCGGTGCTGTTCGTCAACAATGTCGATGTCTCGGGTGGCCAGGCCGCGCCGTTGCAGTGCAACATCCAGATCGCGCCGCTGATGGGCCGGCCCGGCCATCTGCTGCTGCTGCTCGAGCCGCGCCAGCTGGCCGACCGGCTGGGGCGGGCCCAGTCGGTGAAATCCTCGGCCCGTTCGGCCATCGGCATGGCCGAGATGCTGGCCCACGAGATCAAGAACCCGCTGGCCGGGATCACCGGCGCGGCGCAGCTGCTGTCGATGAACCTCACCCCCGAGGACCAGGAGCTGACCGATCTGATCGTCGCCGAGAGCCGCCGCATCGTGGCCCTGCTGGAGCAGGTGGAGCAGTTCGGCAACCTGCGCCCTCCCAGGCGCCGCGCGGTCAATGTGCACGACCTGCTGGAGCGGGCCCGCAAGTCGGCCGCGGTAGGCTTTGCCGCGCACATGACCTTCGCCGAGGACTACGACCCCTCGCTGCCGCCCACCTGGGTGGATGGCGACCAGATGCTGCAGGTGTTTCTCAACCTGATGAAGAACGCCGCCCAGGCCGCGGGGCCGGGGGGCGGGACGATCCGGCTGCGCACCTTCTACGACCTGTCGCTGCGGCTGCGCCGCACCGACGGCTCGGGCAACCCGCTGCCGCTGCAGGTGGAGATCATCGACGACGGCCCCGGCCTGCCCCCCGAGATCGCCGCCGACATCTTCGAGCCCTTCGTCTCGGGGCGCGAGAACGGCACCGGGCTGGGGCTGGCGCTGGTTTCCAAGATCATTTCCGACCACGACGGCTGGATCACCGTGGATTCGGTGCCCGGGCGCACCGTGTTCCGCATCGCCCTGCCGGTGGCGCCGAAAACCCTGACGGAGGAAGACTGATGGACGGCACGGTTCTGGTCGCCGACGACGACCGCACGATCCGCACGGTTCTCACCCAGGCGCTGACCCGCGCCGGCTGCAAGGTGCATGCCACCTCCTCGTTGACCACGCTGATGCGCTGGGTCTCGGAGGGGAAGGGCGATCTGGTGATCTCGGACGTGGTGATGCCCGACGGCAACGGGCTCGAGACCCTGCCGAAGATCACCGAGCAGCGCCCGGGGCTGCCGGTGATCATCATCTCGGCCCAGAACAACATCATGACCGCCATCCAGGCGGCCGAGGCCGAGGCCTACGACTACCTGCCCAAGCCCTTCGATCTGCCCGATCTGATGAAACGCGCCGCGCGCGCGCTGGAGGTGCGGCGCCGGGCGCCCGCGGCGCCCGTGGCGGGTGCGGCGCAGGAGGGCGACGAGCTGCCGCTGGTGGGGCGCACCCCGGCGATGCAGGCGCTCTACCGGGTGGTGGCGCGGGTGATGAACACCGATCTGGCGGTGCTGATCACCGGTGAGAGCGGCACCGGCAAGTCGCTGATCGCGCGCGCGATTCACGATTTTTCGGACCGGCGTACCCTGCCGTTCGTGGTGGCCGATGCGGTGACGCTGGAAACCATGGACGGGCCGGCGGCGATACTGGGGCGGGCGCGCGGCGGCTCGATCCTGTTCGACGAGGTGGGCGATCTTTCGCCCGAGGCCCAGGCGCGGGTGGTGCGCATGCTCGACAGCCTCACCGACAACGCGCCGCGGATCATGGCCACCAGCCAGGCGGACCTGGGGCGCAAGCTCGAGGCGGGCAGCTTCCGGCAGGATCTGTTCTTCCGCCTCGGGGGGGTGACGCTGAACGTCCCCTCGCTGCGCGAGCGGGTCGATGACATCCCGCTTCTGGCCGAGCATTTCCTCGCCCGGGCCGGGCGCGAGGGGGGCAACCTGCGCCGTTTCTCCCCCGAGGCAATGCAGCTGGTGCGCGCCTACAGCTGGCCGGGCAACGTGCGGCAGCTGGAAAACATCGTCCGCCGCCTGGTGGTGACCTCGCCGGAAGAGGAGATCGGCCGCGCCGAGGTGGAGCAGGTGCTGGCCAGCCAGCCGGCGATGGAGCCCTTCGAGGGGGGCGATTCGGGCGACAGGCTCTCGGCCTCGGTGGCCCGCCATCTGCGCCGCTACTTCGATCTGCACGGTGGCCAGTTGCCGCCGCCGGGGCTGTATCAGCGCATCCTGCGCGAGATGGAACGGCCGCTGATCGAGATCGCACTGGACGCCACCGGCGGCAATCAGGCCAGATGCGCCGATCTGCTGGGCATCAACCGCAATACCCTGCGCAAGAAGATCAACGATCTGGATATCCGCGTGACACGGCGCCGCAAATTGATGTAAAAGGGCAACAGAGAGTGGCAGATCGGCGTCAGCCGGCAAGCCACCGACGGCGGCAAGGCCGCGCGAGCGGCGCATTCAAGAGGTAGCAGCGTGCGGGCATCGGTCCGAACGGCGGCGTTTGAGCGCCTCAACAGGATCCGGCGGCAGCGGCGGTATCAGAACATCGCGACGCTTGGCCTGGTGCTTCTGGGCCCGCTTCTGGCGCTGCTGACCTTCCTGGTGCTGGGCCCGCTCGAGGAAGGCGCCAACTCTCCCGCCCTGCGGCTGGTCCTGCTGGCCGATCTCGTCTACGTGCTGATGGTGGCGGCGCTGGTGCTGCAGCGGGTTGCGCGGATGATCGCGGCGCGGCGGGCGCAATCTGCGGGCTCGCGGCTGCACCTGCGGCTGACCGGGGTATTCGCGCTGATTGCCCTGATTCCCACCATCCTGGTAGCGGTGTTTGCCACGCTGACCATCAACTTCGGCCTCGAGGGCTGGTTCTCGGACCGGGTGCGGGAGGTGGTGCGCTCTTCTCTGGCCGCCGCCCAGGCCTACGAGCGCGAGCACCGCGAGGGGCTGCGCCAGGACGTGGAGTTCCTCGCCGAATTCCTGGACAACGCCCGAAAGCGGCAGTTCTTCCTTTCCGATGGCGACCTGCGGCAGTTGCTGGGGCAGGGGCAGGTGCGCATCCAGCGCGGGTTGCGCGAAGCCTATGTCATTGACGGAACAGGGGAAATCCGCGCCCGTGGCGAGCGCTCGTATCTTTTCGACTACGAAAGGCCGACGCCCGAACAACTGGCCCGCGCCGCCGAAGGCGAAACGGTGATCATCGAGGACTGGGGGATCAACGAGTTCCGCGCCCTGGTCAAGCTCGATGCCTTCCCCGACCGCTACCTCTATGTCACCCGCGAGGTGGACGGCAAGATCCTCAGCCTTCTGGACGACACCAAGGAAACCGTCCGCCTCTACAACCAGCTGGAAAACGAGCGCGGGCGGCTGCTGTTCGAGTTCGGCCTGCTCTACCTGGGGTTCGCGCTGATCGTGATCCTGGCCTCGATCTGGCTGGGCCTGTGGTTTGCCGGGCGGCTTTCGGGGCCGGTGGGGCGGCTGGCAGGCGCGGCGCAGAGGGTCGGCGCGGGGGATCTCGAGGTGCAGGTGGCCGAAGAGGAGGGCGACGACGAGATCGCCATGCTGGGGCGGATCTTCAACCAGATGACGCGCCAGCTCAAGCGTCAGCGCGACGCGCTTCTGGAGAACAACCGCCAGATCGAGGCGCGCCGGCGGCTGTTCGATTCGGTGCTCTCGTCGGTGACCGCCGGGGTGGTGGGGCTCAACGAGGAGGGGCGGGTGACCTTCGTCAACCGCTCGGCCGAGCGGCTGCTGGCCCTGCCGGAGGCGGGCGGGCAGGCGACCCACATCTCGGTGGCCATCCCCGAGTTCGGCGCCCTGTTCGAGCGGCTGCGCAATTCGCGCGCCGAGGTGGCCCAGGAAGAGATCCGGCTCACCCGCAAGGGCAAGCAGGAAAACCTGCTGGTGCGCATGGCCACCCGGCGCAACGCCGAAGGGAATCTGGAGGGCTACGTGGTGGCCTTCGACGATGTCACCGATCTCGTCACCGCCCAACGGATGGCCGCCTGGGGTGACGTGGCCCGCCGTATCGCCCATGAGATCAAGAACCCCCTGACCCCGATCCAGCTTTCCGCCGAGCGGCTGAAGCGCAAGTTTACCCCGCTGGCCGGGGAAGAGGCC
>JALSGY010000117.1 GCA_026982515.1 Paracoccaceae bacterium | reverse complement strand
GCGCATGCTGGTAGTCAAGATGGGCCAGGACGGCCACGACCGCGGCGCCAAGGTGATCGCCACCGCTTTCGCCGACATCGGCTTCGACGTGGATGTGGGCCCGCTCTTCCAGACGCCCGAGGAGGCGGCCCAGGATGCGGTGGACAACGATGTGCACATCGTCGGCGTCTCCAGCCAGGCGGCCGGCCACAAGACGCTGGCGCCGAAGCTGATCGAGGCGCTGAAGGCCCAGGGTGCCGAAGACATCATCGTGATCTGCGGCGGGGTGATCCCCAAGCAGGATTACGATTTCCTCAGGCAGGCGGGGGTGAAGGCGATCTTCGGCCCTGGCACCAATATCCCGCAGGCGGCCCGGCACATTCTGAGACTGGTGCGCGAGGCCCGGCGCAAGGCCGAATCCTGACCGTTCCGGGAATTTGCGGCAAGCCCGGGGTGGCCGGCCCGGCCTCGCACGTCCCGCCCGGGCGGGGCAACAATATCTGGCAACTGGCGGGGCGTTCGGATATTCGGGCGCGGAGAGAATGAAGGTGAGTCCCCGATGAGTTACGAAAACGCCGGCCCGGTGGAGGAAAACTGGCGCGATGCGATATCCGCGATCGAGGAGATCATCGAGGATGCGCGCAACGGCCGGATGTTCATCCTCGTCGATCACGAGGACCGCGAGAACGAGGGCGATCTGGTGATCCCCGCCCAGATGGCCACCCCCGAGGCGATCACCTTCATGGCCACCCACGGGCGCGGGCTGATCTGTCTGGCCCTGACCGGAGAGCGGATCGACGCGCTGGGCCTGCCGTTGATGGCCTCGCAGAATTCCTCGCGCCACGAGACCGCCTTCACCATCTCGATCGAGGCGCGCGAGGGGGTCTCCACCGGCATCTCGGCCCATGACCGGGCCCGCACCGTGGCGGTGGCCATCGACGCCTCCAAGGGGGCGGCCGATATCGCCACGCCGGGCCATGTCTTTCCGCTGCGCGCCCGCGACGGCGGGGTGCTGGTGCGCGCCGGCCACACCGAGGCGGCGGTGGATATCGCCCGCCTCGCAGGGCTGATCCCGGCCGGTGTGATCTGCGAGATCATGAAAGACGACGGCACCATGGCCCGGCTGCCCGATCTGGTGGCCTTCGCGCAGAGGCACGGGCTGAAGATCGGCACGATCTCCGACCTGATCGCCTATCGCCGCCGTCATGACAACCTGGTTCATGAAAGCGCCCGGAAGGCCGTGCATTCGGCCTTCGGCGGCGACTGGATGATGCGCATCTTCACCGATGAAACCCAGGGCGCCGAGCATATCGTGCTGACCAAGGGCGACATCACCACCGACGAGCCGGTTCTGGTGCGCATGCACGCGCTCAACCCGCTGCAGGACGTGCTGGGAATCGGCAAGACCTCGCATGAGCTGGAAAATGCCATGCGGGTGATCGACGAGGCCGGGCGCGGGGTGGTGGTGCTGCTGCGCGACACCGAAATGAAACTTCTGATGGATGACGAGACCAGCCCCCGCACCCTGCGCCAGTACGGCCTGGGGGCGCAGATCCTGGCCGCCCTCGGCCTGCACCGGCTGATCCTGGTGTCCAACTCGCCGCCGCCCAGGGTGGTCGGTCTCGAGGCCTACGGCCTGTCGATCGAGGGCACCCATCCCATCCCCATGGAGGCGGAGTGATGGCCGGATCGGAAGAACACCATACCCTGCCGTTGCCGGAATTTTCCGAACCGGTGAAACTGCTGATCGTGCTTGCCCCCTACTACCGGGCGGTGGCCGACGATCTGCTGGCCGGCGCCCGGGCCGTGATCGAGGCCGCAGGCGCCGCTTTCGAGGTGGTGGAGGTGCCCGGCGCGCTGGAGATCCCGCCGGCCATCCGCATCGCCGACCGGCAGTCGAACTTCGACGGCTACGTGGCGCTGGGCTGCGTGATCCGCGGCGAGACCACCCATTACGAGACCGTCTGCAACGACAGCTCGCGCGGGCTGATGGAGCTGGGGCTGGAGGGGCTGTGCATCGGCAACGGCATTCTCACCGTCGAGACCATGGAACAGGCCGTCGTCCGCGCCGACCCCGGGCAGCAGGACAAGGGCGGCGGCGCGGCAGCGGCGGCGCTCCATCTGGTGGCGCTGACCCGCAAATGGGGCAAGGGCCGCAAGGGCATCGGCTTCAAGCCCGACACCATCCTGATCGCCGGGCGTGAGGAAGGGCCGCAAGACGCATGACCATGAAGAAGGCATCGAAGGGGCGGCAGATGAAGGCCGCGGCACGGCTTTACGCGGTGCAGGCGCTGTTTCAGATGGAGGCCTCGGGCCAGACCGTTGACGCGGTGCTGCGCGAGTTCGAGGAGTATCGTTTCGGGGCCACCTACGAGGGCGAGCAGATGGCCGAAGGCGACCCGGTGCTGTTTCGCCGACTCGTCGAGGCGGCGGTCAACTGGCAGGCCCGGATCGATCAGATGACCGACCGGGCGCTGGTGGAGAAATGGCCGATCGCCCGCATCGATCCCACGCTGCGGGCGCTGTTTCGGGCCGCGGGGGCCGAACTGATCGAGGGCGAGGCGCCGCCGAAGGTGGTGATCTCGGAATTCGTGGATGTGGCCAAGGCCTTCTTTCCCGAGGGGCGCGAGGCGAAATTCGTCAACGCGGTGCTCGATCACATGGCCCGCGAGGCCCGGCCCGAGGCGTTCTGAGCGGGAACGGGCCACACCTGCCCCCCCTGCGGCCAGATTGCCTCTTCACATCCTCTTCCGATGCGCCATATTGGATTGAGGAACAACCCGCATCCGGAGTGATCATGCCCAAGCTTGTCCGCCTCTACATCATCGAGATCGTCATCGGCTTCGTGCTCTCGGGGGTCTTCGTTGCGGTGCTCCTGTGGCAGAACGTGGCCAACCTGGGCCATCTGGTGAGTACCTCCGACATGGGCTGGATCGCCGTGGGCATGCTGTTCATCGCCAATGGCGCGGTGTTCGCCGGGGTACAGTTCGCCATTACCATCATGCGCATGGCCGAGCCCGAAGAGCCCCCCGCCGGCGGCCGCCGGGAGCGGCTGCGCAAGCTGCTGGCCCCGAAGATGGCCCCCGAGATGGCCACCGTGCCGGTCCCCGTGCAGGAGCCGAAGCCGCGGGGCTGAGCCCGGCGCGTCCTCGCATCCCATATTCCGACGGAAGGAAGTGGCGGGCCCGCCACGGCCGTGGAGGTGTGCGAATTCCCGAGGACCTGCAACTACAGGTGGGCGCCAGGTAACCGGACCACGATCCGGACAGAGCCAGCTCCCTCGGAATTATTTAAGGCCACCGGAATTGGACCTCTTCACGAGAAGGGCAGAACCCGCCAACCGCCCAGATAGGGCCTGGCGAGGCCCCGGGCAAGAGCAATCGGCGCGCCGGTGAGGGGGGCGGCGATGGGCCGGCAGGGGATCTTGCCTTGTGTTCACTTTTCGTTCATATTTTTCGGATGCTGATGGACTCACGCTCCTCCGCCCTGCCGCCCGGCCGTCTGCTGGCCCGCGGCGTCTGCCGCCATCTGCCGGGGCACGGCTTTGCCTGCGTGGAAGAATTCGTGCCGGAGCGCGGGCTGCGGGTGGATGTGATGGCGTTGGGCCCCGGGGGCGAGTTCTGGGTGGTGGAGTGCAAGTCTTCCGTCGCCGATTTTCGCGCCGATTCGAAATGGCGCGGCTATCTGGCCTGGTGCGACCGCTACTTCTGGGCGGTGAATGTGGATTTTCCCACCGAGCTGCTGCCGGCAGACACCGGGCTGATCGTCGCCGACGGCCATGACGCCGAGATCCTGCGCATGGGCCCCGAGGCGCGGCTGGCGCCACCGCGCCGCCGGGCGCTGCTGCTGCGCTTCGCCCACCACGCGGCGCGCCGTCTGCAGGGCCTGCGCGATCCCGGGGTCAGCCCTTTTTCCCTGCGCCCTTTTTCGTGATCGTCCGGGCGCGGGCGGCCGCGGCGCGGATCTCTTCGGCGATCTCCTCGGCTTCGTCCGGGTCGAAGTCGAGCGGCAGTTCGATGCCCTCGCCCTCGATGTAGAGGCGCACCATGCCCAGGCTGGTCGGGCCGATCTGCAGATTGGCCGCAATGTCGCTTTCCTTGTCGATGCCCATGTGCCCGCCATTTCCTGTTGACCGGCGCGGGGTAGCGCGTTCGCGCCAGGCCCGCAAGGGGGCGCGAATTGCACGCCCGGCGCACCCGGCCCTTGCAATCGGTGGGCGGCATGGGTAAATCGCCCCTCAAGTGCCGCCTTAGCTCAGTTGGTTAGAGCGCTGGATTGTGGATCCAGAGGTCCCCCGTTCAAGCCGGGGAGGCGGTACCACCTTCCCCCATGGCGAAAGCGGACACCTGGCCGGGGCGGCCGTGCATTTCGGGCCGGGCGAACGGGATTGGTCGCAGGCTGGTTTCAATGGGGCAGCAGCAGCCTGCCGAATTGCGGAAACAGCCATTCGGTGATCAGCAGGGTCGGCGGCAGGAAGAGCACCAC
>JALSGY010000116.1 GCA_026982515.1 Paracoccaceae bacterium | reverse complement strand
ATGCGCATGCCCAGCCGGGTTCTGGCGATCAGCACGAACAGCCCCGCCGCCACCAGCAACCCGATGACGATCAGCGCCAGACGGTAGAGCGGGTAGCGGATGCCACCGGGCAGGGTGACCGGCCCGGACAGGTAATCGGGGATGTCGAGATAAAGCGGAAAGGAGCCGAACAGCCAGCGCGTGCCCTCCGAAAAGATCAGGATCAGCGCGAAGGTGGCCAGCACCTGATCCAGGTGGTCGCGGGCGTAGAGCCTGCGCAGCACCGCCAGCTCCACCAGCGCCCCGGCCAGCGCGGCCGCCGCCAGGCTGGCTGCCAGCGCCAGCAGGAAGGAACCCGTGGCCGCCGCCACCGCCGCCGCCGCGAAGGCCCCCACCATGTAGAGCGAACCGTGGGCAAGATTGATCAGCCCCATCACCCCGAACACCAGCGTCAGCCCGGCCGCCATCAGGAACAGCATGACACCGGACTGCAGGCCATTGAGCACCTGCTCGATCAACAGAAGGGCGGACATGGCGGGAAATCCTGCGCACGAGGCCCGGGCCCGCGGCTGCGGGCCCGATGCCTGTCACTTCACGTTCGTCACATCCTGCATTCGGCCGCGTAGGCGTCCGAATGGTTCTCGAAGGCGGTGGCGACGATCCTGTTGGTATAGATGTCGCCCTCCTTGATCACCTCGCGCACATAGATGTTCTGGATCGGGTGCTGGTTGGGCCCGAAGGCGAAATTGCCGCGCACCGAATCGAAATCGGCTTCCTTGAGCGCGGCGCGGAACGCCTCTGCATCATCCACATCGGCCTTTTCCAGGGCGCTGAGCAGCAGGTTGGCGGTATCGTAGCCCTGGCTGGCGTAAAGCGAGGGCAGGCGGCCGTATTCGGCCTGGAAGGCAGCCACGAACTTCCTGTTGGCCTCGTTGTCCAGGTCCTTGCTCCACTGGCTGGTGTTCTTCACCCCCAGCGCGGCATCGCCCACCGCCTGCAGGATGCCCTGATCGAAGGAAAACGCCGGGCCCACCACAGGCAGGCCGACGCCGCTGTCGGCATATTGCTTGAGGAAGGAAATCCCCATCCCTCCGGGCAGGAAGAAAAACACGCTGTCAGCGCCGGAGGCCCGTATCTGGGCGATCTCCGAGGCGTAATCCTTCTGGCCCAGCTTGGTATAGACCTCGCCGGCCAGGTTGCCCTTGAAGTAGCGCTTGAAACCGGTCAGCGCATCCTTGCCGGCCGGGTAGTTGGGGGCAAGGATGAAGGTGTTCTTGTAGCCGGCATCATTGGCATAGGCGCCCGCGGCCTCGTGCAGGTTGTCGTTCTGCCAGGCGACGTTGAAGTAGAAGGGGCTGCACCCCTTGCCGGCCAGTGCCGACGGCCCGGCATTGGGCGAGAGGTAGAACTTGCCCTGGGCGGTCACCGCGGGCACCACCGCCATCGCCAGGTTCGACCAGATGATGCCCGTGAGCACATCCACCTTGTCCGACTGGATCATCTTGTCAGCCAGCTGCACGGCGATGTCGGGCTTGCGCTGATCGTCCTCGATCACGACGTCCATGTCGTCGTCGCCGGCCAGCTTGACCGCAAGCATGAAGCCGTCGCGCACGTCTATGCCAAGGCCCGCACCACCGCCCGAAAGTGTGGTGATCATGCCCACCTTCAGCTTGTGGTCATCGGCCAGCGCCATCGTCGCGGCGAACATGGCCGTGGAGGCGGCCAGTGCCAGTGTCTTCAGTCTTCCCATTTCTCGGCTCCCTTAGGTTATCGCATCGTGTTGCCCCGGTCCCGTACGGCGGGGGTCGGCCGTTTCCTCCCGGTCTGGCGGCGATATTCACCGCCACGCCCCTTTCCTGCAAGAGGCAACCGCCCGAAGTTTCGTCATTTCACGCCCCTGCACCATATCGGGGCACGAAACGGGCTCGATGCCCGTGGAAACGTCACCCGAAAGTGCCATCGGGAAAATGATGCGATTACCCCTTGAACCTATAGTGGCTGGAGGGTCTATCTGGACGGCTCGAAGGATTCGGACATCGAGGAGCAGCCCATGCCGGCCCTTGCCAAGGCAAAGGAACACGACCACGAAACCCATGATCACAGCCACGATCATGCCCATTCGCACGGCCACGATCACGGTCACGCGCATGACCACACCGAAACCGGCGGGGGGTGCTGCGGTTCGGGCGACGGCGCCATGTGCGGCGACATCGGCCCGATCGGCAATGTGGATGCCGCCGGCCGCAGCTTTCGGGTAAACGGTCTGGATTGCGCCGAGGAGGTGGCGATCCTGCAAAAGGCCCTCGGCCCGGCGCTGGGCGGCGAAGAACACATGGCCTTCGACGTGCTCAATGCCCGCATGACCATCCTCGATACCGCCAATTCCATGAGCGACGATGAAATCATCGCCGCCATCGGCAGGACCGGCATGAGCGCCAAGCGCTGGGACTCCGAGAAAGCCGAGGCCGACCATGCAGCGCACCTGTCGCGCCAGAAGCGCTATACCGGGCTCAGCGGCCTGTTCTGGCTGGCCGGCCTGATCGTCCATGCAACCGAATCGGGGCTTTCGGGGATCGTTCGCATCTTCGCCGGCCACGGCACGGTGGAAATGCCGCTTTCCGAATCGATCCTGTTCCTGCTCGCCATCATCTTCGGCGCCCGTTTCGTGGCCCCCAAGGCGCTGTCCTCGGCCCGCCGGCTGTCGCCCGACATGAACCTTCTGATGGTGGTCGCCGTCACCGGCGCCATCTTTCTGGGCGAGTTCTTCGAGGCCGCCACCGTGGCCTTCTTCTTCTCGCTGTCACTGACGCTTGAAAGCTGGAGCGTCGGGCGCGCCCGCAATGCGGTGGCCGCCCTGCTCGATCTCAGCCCGCCCACGGCCCGCGTCCTGCGCGAGGACGGCACCGAAGAGGAGGTGCGCGCGGCATCGGTCAAGGTGGGCGAGCGCTTCATCCTGCGCGGCGGCGACCGCATCGCGCTCGACGGGGTGGTGATAAAAGGGATCAGCGACGTCAACCAGGCCCCGATCACCGGCGAAAGCGCCCCGGTTCCCAAGCAGGAGGGCGACGAGGTCTATGCCGGCACCATCAACGGCGACGGCACCCTTGTGGTGGAAGTCACCAGGCCGGCCAGCGATACGGTGCTCTCGCGCATCATCCGCATGGTCTCCGAGGCCCACTCGCGCCGCGCACCGGTGGAACAGTGGGTGGCGAAATTCGCCCGCATCTACACCCCCGCGGTGATGGTTGCAGCCCTTCTCATCGCCCTGCTGCCACCGCTGGTGGCCGGCGGCGCCTGGGATTTCTGGATCTATAATGCGCTGGTTCTGCTGGTGATCGCCTGCCCCTGCGCGCTGGTGATCTCCACCCCGGTGTCCATCGTCGCCGCTCTGGCTTCTTCGGCCCGTAACGGGGTGCTGGTCAAGGGCGGGGCCTATATCGAGGCCCCCTCGAAGATGACCGCCCTGGCCATGGACAAGACCGGCACCATCACCCGTGGCGAGCCCGAGGTGGCTGCCCTGCACGTGCTGAACGGCACCGACGAGCCCACCCTGCTGGCCCGCGCCGCGGCGCTGGAGGCGCGCTCTTCCCACCCGCTGGCCAGGGCCATCCTGGAGCGTGCCGAAAAGGACGCTATCGCCTTCGAGCCGGCCGAAGACGTGCAGATCATCCCCGGCCGCGGGGTTGCCGGAAAGGCCGGCGGCCAGGAGCTGTGGCTGGGCTCGCCGCGCTATGCGGAAGAGCTGGGCGTGGCCGATCAGCTGCCGCAGGATTTCCTGCGCGAAGTCGAGGATCAGGGGCAGACGGTCGTGGTGGTCGGCGAAGGCAGGCGCGCGCTCGGCCTGATCGCACTGGCCGATGCCATCCGCCCCGACGCCCACGGTCTGGTGGACGAGCTGCACCGGCTGGGCGTGAAGAAGCTGGTGATGCTGACCGGCGACAACAGCCGCGCCGCCAATGCGGTGGCCCGTGCCGTGGGCATCGACGAGGTGCGCGCCGAACTGCTGCCCGAGGACAAGGTCACCGCGGTTTCGGAGCTGACCGAACAGCACGAGATGGTGGCAATGGTCGGCGACGGGGTGAACGACGCCCCGGCCATGGCCCGCGCCAACTTCGCCATCGCCATGGGGGCGGTGGGCTCTGACGCGGCCATCGAAACCGCCGACATCGCCCTGATGACTGACGACATCGGCAAGCTGCCCTGGCTGATCCGCCACTCGCGCCGGACCATGGGCATCATCCGCCAGAACATCACCCTGTCGCTGGCGGTCAAGGCGCTGTTCGTGGTGCTGACGATGTTCGGCATGGCCTCCATGTGGGGCGCGATCGCCGCCGACGTGGGTGTTTCGCTGCTGGTGGTGGCCAATGCGCTGCGATTGCTGCGGCTGCAGGGCCAGGGTGCCGGCACCGCCTGAGGCACCGGCCCTTTCCTCGGTAAAGGCGGACCGCGGGGTCACCAATCCTGCGGTCTGCCCATGTTCTCGCCAGAC
>JALSGY010000115.1 GCA_026982515.1 Paracoccaceae bacterium | reverse complement strand
ATCTCGGCCAGCAAATGGGTGTCCGATGTCTGAGACAAAAGTGCGCGCAGGGCCGCGGTCTCTGATAAAGTGTCCTTGGTCATGGTTGATCTCCTCGGTCAAAGGTTAGGTCCGCAAACCAGACCTTGGCCGAAGAACAACCGTGGCCGCCAAGCAATCCGCGCGGGCCTCGCTGCGCTACGCAAAGGCTCCGCTCAGCCCGCGCTGCCGGCGGAAATTACACCATCCCGTGGGACACTGCTGGAAAACGGGGAAATGCATGGCTGGGGTGGTAGGATTCGAACCTACGGTACACGGTACCAAAAACCGCTGCCTTACCACTTGGCTACACCCCAGCAGTGAGGGGCTAATTACGCCGGGAGGCGCGTGCGTTCAAGCCCCGAAATGGTGAAAATCGCGCCTCGGGGCGCTCAGATCGTCTGGTCGTATTCGCCCACCGAGGGCTCGGTGCGGATGAAGGTGTCGATGTCGTGAAAGATTGTCCGCAGCTCTTCGTCGGAGTCGGGGCTTTCGCAGACCACCACCAGGTTGGGGGTGTTGGATGAGGCCCGCACCAGCCCCCAGGCGCCGTTATCCAGGATCACCCGTGCGCCGTTGACGGTGACGATGCGCTCGATGGCGCGCCCGGCCAGCTTGCCGCCCCGGGCGTGGTGCGCCTGCAGGCGGGCCACGATGCGCTCCAGCACCTGGTATTTCTCGCCGTCCGGGCAATAGGGCGACATAGTCGGCGTCGAAAAGGTGCGCGGCAGGGCGCGGCGCAGGTCCGACATGGATTTGCCGGGGTTGCGGTCGAGCAGTTTGCACAGTTCCACCGCGACCCGCAGGCCGCAATCGTAGCCGCGCCCGATCGGGGCGGCGAGGAAATAGTGGCCCGATTTCTCGAACCCCGCCAGCGCGCCCAGATCGCGCACCCGGCGCTTCATGTGGCTGTGGCCCGTCTTCCAGTAGTCGGCGCAGATGCCGTGGGCCTGCAACTGAGGGTCGGAGGCGAACAGGCCGGTGGATTTCACATCCGCCACGAAGGTGGCGCCGGGGTACAGGCGGGCCCAGTCGCGGGCCATGATCACGCCCACCTTGTCGGCGAAGATCTCTTCGCCCTCGTCGTCCACCACGCCGCAGCGGTCGCCGTCGCCATCGAACCCCAGCGCCATGTCGGCCCCCGAGGCTTTCACCGCTGCCGACATGTCATGCAGCATTTCCATGGCTTCGGGGTTGGGGTTGTAGTTGGGGAAGGTGTAATCGAGCTCGGTATGCAGGGGGATCACCTCCACTCCGATGCGCTCCAGCAGTTCGGGGGCGAAGGCGCTGGCGGTGCCATTGCCGGTGGCGCAGACTACCTTCAGCGGTCGGCTCATGCGGAAATCGGCGGCCAGATCGTCAAGATAGGCTTCGCGCACCCCCTCCACGAACTCGTAGCCGCCGCCCGCATGGGGCCGCCCATGCCCGTCCAGCACGATGTCGCGCAGCTCTGCCATTTCCTCGGGGCCGTGGGTGAGGGGGCGCTCGAAGCCCATCTTCACCCCCGTCCAGCCGTTGGGGTTGTGGCTGGCAGTGACCATCGCCACCGCCGGCACGTCGAGGTGGAACTGGGCGAAATAGGCCATGGGCGAAAGGGCCGGGCCGATATCCTTCACCCGGATGCCCGCCTGCATCAGCCCCAGGATCAGGGCGTTCTTGATGGAAAGCGAATAATCGCGGTAGTCGTTTCCCACCGCGATCACCGGCTCGATGCCGCGGGCGCGCATCTGGGTGCCCAGCCCGAGCCCCAGCGCGGTGATTCCGGGCAGGTTGATTTCCTCGGGGTAGCGCCAGCGCGCGTCATATTCGCGAAAGCCGGTGGGGGCGATCATCGGCCTTGAGAGAAACTCCCAGGTGTTGGGGGTGACGGTCAGCTCGGGGGCGCTCACGGCGGGGGTATCCTCTTGATCGTTACGCTTGCAGGCGGATGGGGTCGGCCTTGGCCAGGGCGTCGAACCGCATCAGGGTTTCAACCAGCTTCGGCATCTGATCGAGCGGGATCATGTTCGGCCCGTCGGAGGGGGCGTTGTCCGGGTCTTCGTGGGTTTCGATGAACACCGCGGCAATGCCGAGGCTCACGGCGGCGCGCGCCATCACCGGGGCAAACTCGCGCTGGCCGCCCGAGGCGCCGCCCAGGCCGCCCGGCTGCTGCACAGAGTGGGTGGCATCCATCACCACCGGGTAGCCGGTCTTCATCATCTCCGGAAGGGCGCGCATGTCGGCCACCAGGGTGTTGTAGCCGAACGAGACGCCGCGTTCTGTCAGCAGGATGCGCGTATTTCCGGTGGATTCGACCTTGGCCACCACGTTGGCCATGTCCCAGGGCGCCAGGAACTGCCCCTTCTTGATGTTCACCGCCGAACCGGTTTCGCCGGCGGCCAGCAGCAGATCCGTCTGGCGGCACAGGAAGGCGGGGATCTGCAGGATATCCACCGCCTGGGCCGCCGGGGCGCACTGTTCGGGGGCGTGCACATCGGTAAGCACCGGCACTTCCAGGGTGCGGCGCAGATCGTCGAGGATGCGCAGCCCGGCCTCCAGCCCCAGTCCGCGCCGGCCCGACAGCGAGGTGCGGTTGGCCTTGTCGTAGGAGGCCTTGAACACGAACTGCGCGCCGGCCGCGGCGCACAGCTCCTTCATGCGCCCGGCGATCATCTGCGCATGATCGGCGCTTTCCAGCTGGCAGGGCCCGGCGATTACCGTCAGCGGGGCGTCGTTGCCGATGTCCAGCTTTCCGACTGTTACCGTCTTCATCATTCAGGCCGAGATCTGTTCGCGCAGCACCGATGCGGTGAGCGAAACCATCAGATAGATGCCGCTGAAGATCAGGAAGGCCACGAAGGTGTTTTCGAAGGCGCGCGGATAGGTGGGCTCGTCCGGGGCCACGGGGCTGACGCCCAGCGACAGGTATCGCACCTGCCGGTTGGCCTCGATACGTGCCATTTCCAGTTGCTGAAGGGCCTGCTGCATCATCGCCTGGCGGGTCTGGAGCTCGTTCTCGGCAAGCCGCAGCTCTCCGGTGATGCGCGCCAGCGAGGCGCTTCCGGTGGCACCGCTTGTCAACTGGGCACGCAACTCGGCGACCAGGTTTTCAAGCCGCTTGATGTCGCCCTTCACGCCGTCCACCCGCGCCTGGTTGGGGCGGGGGTTGTCCAGCAGCTGCTGGAGTTGCAGTTTCTTTTCCTGCAGCTGGGTCTCGAAATTCGAAATCTGTCCCATCAGGGCGCTGGTCTCCGAGGCCGGATCGATCACGCCGAGCTTTTCCTGAAGCTCCAGTACCCGGTTCTGGGCCGCGATCATCTTGTTCTCGGCCTCGATGTAGCTTTCGCGCGCCCCTTTCATCTGGTCTTCGCGCAGCCTCTTGCTGAGGTTGTCCACCTGTTCCTCGGCATATTTGATAAGGGCAAGGGAATATTCCTGGCTCACCTTCGGGTCGGCGGCGGCGACCTCCATCCTGATGATGCCTTCCGTCGGATCATAGCCGATCTTCACCAGGCGCTTGTACAGCTTGTAGGCCTCCTCGTTGCTGGCGTCGGGCGCAAGCCGCAGCAGCGGGTCGATGAATTCCTGGCTGAAGTGGCTCTTGAAGCCGATGTCTTCGTCCAGGCGCAGCATCGCCTCGCGCGATTGCAGGTAGCTTTGCACGGTGATCGCATCCTGCGAGGTGGCCAGCCCGGTGCCCGCGAACAGTCCGCCCAGATTGCCGCCGCCCTGGTTGTCGGCCTGCTGGATCAGGAATTCGGACTTGGTGGCATAAAGCGGTGTGGCGATGTTGTAGTAATAGTACCCCACCATGAAGGTCGGCAGGAAAACGAAGAACGCCAGCCTGACGAACAGCAGCGCCGCCTTGCGGCGGCGGCGGCGCGCGATGTCGCGCTGGATGAGGTAGATCTCTCTCGCGCGCTGGTCTTCCGTCATCACCTCGGTGGAGGGCACCTTGCCCGGCTGTTTCACCTGGGTCGAGGGCAGCTTGTCCGCCTTCTCGCCCGTGGCAGCGTCCGGCACCACCAGCTCGAGCATGGTGGAACGCTGGAACGGATCGACCCCTTTCTTGCGCAGCAGGCGGATCGCGTCGTAATCGGAGGTCGGCTCCAGCCCGTATTTCTGTGCCACCCGGCGGGCCATGCGCAACTGGCGGCTGGTCAGCCCTTCCTTTTTGATCGCCTCGATCTCGGCGGCGACAGCGGGATCTTTCGCGCTCTCCTGCCCGGGCGCCCTGGCAGCGGTGGGGAATGGCTCGCTGCCGAAGCCGTCTTCGGTGCCATGACCCTCGAAGGGGTTCGCGTCAGCCGTGCCGCCTCCTTTCGCGGACTCTTTCGCGGGCGCGGGCTGTTGGCGGCCCTCGCCGTCCTTCCCGCCCAGTTGCCCGGCCAGCGATCCGCTGCGTCGGATGCGGAATTTCTTTGCTCTAGGCTTTGTAGTCATAAAGTGCCTTTGCCTCTTCCAGCGTGTCGAACAT
>JALSGY010000114.1 GCA_026982515.1 Paracoccaceae bacterium | reverse complement strand
AGGTAGCCCTGTCCGATCAGCGCGGACAGCCCCAGCCCGAAGAGGGTGAGAGCCAGGCCGGTGGCCACCTGGTTGGCCAGCAGGATCTGGGTGAGGAAACCGAAGATCAGCGCCAGCCCTGCCGCCGCTCCGGCTGCGGCGACGAAGCCCAGGAAAGGGCTGCCGGTTTCCACCGCAACGGCAAAGCCGCAGACCGCGCCGGTGATCATCATCCCCTCGACACCCAGGTTGAGCACTCCGGCCTTTTCCACCACCAGCTCGCCCAGGGCGGCCAGCAGGATCGGGGTGGAGGCCACCATCAGCGAGGCCACCAGCACCAGCGGGTTGATTGCCGTGAGGTCCATCACACCACCTCCGCCTTGCCGAAGCGCACCCGGAAATTGGACAGCACGTCCACCGCCAGCAGGAAGAACAGCAGCATCCCCTGCACCAGCTGGATCGCCGCCGCTGGGAGGCCGAGCATGAACTGGGCCAGCTCGCCGCCGATGTAGGTAAGCGCCATCAGCAGGCCCGCCAGCAGGATGCCCACCGGATGCAGTCGGCCGAGAAAGGCCACGATGATTGCCGTGAAGCCGTAGCCGGAGTTGAAGTCGATGCTGATCTGCCCCGCCGGGCCCGTCACCTCGAACAGTCCCGCCAGCCCGGCCAGCACGCCCGACGTGCCGAGGCAGAACACGATCAGCCGGTTCGGGCGTACCCCGGCGAAACGTGCCGCCTTCGGCGATTGCCCGGTCAGCCTGATCTGGAAGCCCAGCAGGTGCCGGTTGAGCAGGACATAGGCGAAGATCACCGCGATGAAAGCCGTGACCACCCCCCAGTGCACCCCGGTACCGGCAATCAGTTCGGGGTTGGAAGCAGCGGAATACTGCTGGAAGTTCCGGCTGCCCGGGAACCCTCCGCCATCGGGGTTGCGCAGCAGCCCCAGCGCCATCGAGGCCAGGATCTGCTCGGCCACATAGACCAGCAGCAGCGATACGAGGATCTCGTTGGTGTTGAAGCGGGTCCTGAGGATGGCCGGGATCATCGCCCAGGCCCAGCCCCCAAGGGCGCCGACGATCACCATCAGGGGAAAGATCATCGACGATTCGGAGGGGTAGAATGCCAGCCCCACCGCCCCGCCGGCCACGGCGCCGATGATGTATTGCCCCTCGGCGCCGATATTCCAGATGCCTGCCCGGAAGCCCAGGCTCAGCCCGATCGCGATCAGGATCAGCGGCCCGGCCTTGACCAGAAGCTGCGGCCGCGAATAGCTGGCGAACTGCTCATTGAACAGCGGATCCCAGAAGATGGTGCGGATCGCCTCGAAAGGATCCTTGCCGAGAAAGGCAAACAGGACGCCGCCTGCGATCATCGTCAGGATCACCGCCAGCACCGGCGAGGCGGCAGCCCACAGGCGCGAGGGTTCGGGCCGTCTTTCGAGCCTGATCATGGCCTTCCCCCCTGCCTTGCGGCGATCGGGTCGAACTCATCCATGCGCATGCGCAACCTCCATCCCGTGGGCCCCGCCCATCATCAGCCCGATTTCCTCGACGCTCAGCTCATGGGCCGGGCGCGGTGTGCTCAGCCGGCCCTCGTTGAGGGCCGCGAAGCGATCGGAGATTTCCATCAGTTCGTCGAGGTCCTGGCTGATGCAGATCACCGCCGTGCCCTCGGCGGCCAGGTCCAGAAGCGCCTGGCGAATCGCCGCTGCGGCCGATGCATCCACACCCCATGTCGGCTGGTTGACGACCAGCGCCACCGGGCGTTGCAGCACCTCGCGGCCGATCACGAATTTCTGCAGGTTCCCCCCCGAAAGAGAGCGCGCCGCATTGTCGGGGCCCGGCGTGCGCACATCGAAGGCCGAGATGATCCGCTGAGCGAAGGCACGTGCCCTGCGCCAGTCGATGAAGCCGTTGCGGGCCAGCTCTTCGCGCACCATGCCGGTCAGCGCCGCGTTTTCCGTGAGCGTCATGTCGGGGGCGGCAGCGTGACCGAGGCGCTCCTCGGGGGCCGAAAGCAGCCCGCGCAGGCGGCGCTCGTTGGGGCCGAGCCGGCCGATCGGTTCACCGTTGAGGCGAATCGCCTCCGCCGGGCCGGACACCTCGCCGGAGAGGGCGGCCAGCAGCTCGTCCTGGCCGTTGCCGGCTACCCCACCGATGCCCAGCACCTCGCCCGCCCGCACCGAGAAGGAGATGTTCTTCAGCGAAGTGCCGAACGGGTTGGCCGACGGCACCGACAGATCGGCCAGTTCGATGACCACCTCGCCGAACTCGGCGCGCTTGCGGGTCGGGGTCTGCAGGCTCTGGCCCACCATCATCTCGGCCAGTTCGCGCGCGGTGCTCTGGTGCGGGTCGCAGCGGCCTACCACCTTGCCCAGCCGCAGGATGGTGGCCCGGTCGCACAGGCTGCGGATTTCTTCCAGCTTGTGCGAGATGTAGAGGATCGCGGTGCCCTCGGTGGACAGCTGGCGCAGGGTCTGGAACAGGATCTCCACCTCCTGCGGCGTCAGCACCGATGTGGGCTCGTCCATGATCAGCAGCTTCGGGTCCTGCAGCAGGCAGCGGATGATCTCCACCCGCTGGCGCTCGCCGGCGGAAAGATCGCCCACCAGCCTGTCGGGGTCGAGCGGCAGGCCGTATTCCTCGCTGACTTCGCGGATGCGCGTCGAAAGCTGGCGCATGGGCGGCGGATCCTCCATGCCCAGGGCCACGTTCTCGGCCACGTTGAGCGCCTCGAACAGAGAAAAATGCTGGAATACCATGGCAATGCCGGCGGCGCGGGCGGCATGCGGGGTGGCGGGCTCGTAGGGGCTGCCTTGCCACCTCATGGAGCCGCTGTCGGGCTGCACCAGCCCGTAGATCATCTTCACCAGCGTGGATTTCCCGGCTCCGTTCTCGCCCAGGAGGGCATGAATCTCGCCGGGGGCGATGGAGAAGGAGACATGATCGTTGGCCACGACGCCGGGATAGGCCTTGCTCAGGCCCTCGACGGCCAGAAGTGCGTTGTCGTTTCCCGTCATCCCGTCATGCCTCCCCGCAATTCGGCCTCCCGCGCCGGCGACAGTAGCGTGGCGGCAACCCCCACGGCAATGGCCTGCGGATGCTTGCCCAGTTCCGGCATGCCGATCGGGCATTCGATGCGCGAGATGCTGGCATCAGTGTGCCCCAGCTGGCGCAGCCTGGAGCGGAACCGCGCCCACTTGCTGCGCGAGCCGATCAGCCCGGCGCGGGAGAATCCGTGCCCCAGCAGCCGGTGGCAGATCTCCAGATCGAGCGCGTGCGAATAGCTCAGCACCAGGTGCCGGGCATCGGCGGGGGCGTGTTTCACCGCATCGGCGGGGTTGGCCGCCACCAGCCTGTGCACACGGGGGGGGATATCTTCGGGAAAGCGCGCGGCAGCGGTATCGAGCCAGGTGATCTCGAACGCGGGCAGGGGGGCAAGCACCCTCACCAGCGCCCTGCCCACGTGGCCCGCACCGTAAATCCACACGGCCTGCGCGGGAGGGGTGACGGGCTCCAGCAGCCACCCGCCGGCGAACAGCACCGCGGGCACCTGCCCGGAGGAACGGGCCAGGCTCATCGCCTTGCGCATGTTCAGGGGCATTTCGCCCCGGCCCGAGACGCGCCGCACCACCACGTGGTTCCCGATCCCGGCCAGCCGCGCGGCATCGTAGCGTTCGATCACCAGCGTGACCGCCCCGCCGCAGCACTGTCCCAGCGCCGGGCCAAGCGGCAGGTTCAGCACCCTGTCCCGCCCGCAGAGCACTTCGCGGGCAAGCCTGGTGGCCTCCCACTCCAGCGCGCCGCCGCCGATGGTGCCTTCCTGCCCGCCGTCCCACACCAGCATGGCCGCACCCGCCTCTCGCGGGGCAGAGCCTTCGGCCCGGGCCACGACCACCCGCGCCACCGTCCCGTGGCGTGCCACCGTACGTTTCAGCCCTGCCAGATCGAAGCTCATGCCCGCACCCTTTCGATGGCTGCGAGGATGCGCTCGGGCGTGGCCGGGGCATCGAGGGCGGGATAGCCCGGCCCGCAGGCCGAGACGGCATCGCAAAGCGCAAGGAAGGCCGAGATGCCCAGCATGAAGGGCGGCTCGCCCACCGCCTTGGAGCGATAGATCGTCTCCTCGCGGTTCTCGCCGTTCCACAGCGTCACGTTGAAGATGCCCGGCCTGTCCGAGCAGGCCGGGATCTTGTAGGTGGAGGGCGCGTGGGTCAGCAGCCGCCCCGCGTTGTCCCAGACCAGCTCTTCCATGGTCAGCCAGCCCGCACCCTGTACGTATCCGCCCTCGATCTGGCCGATGTCGATGGCCGGGTTCAGCGACCGGCCCGCATCATGCAGGATGTCAGTGCGCAGGATGCGGTTCTCGCCGGTGAGCGTATCGATCACGCATTCGGTGACCGCCGCGCCATAGGCGAAGTAGAAGAACGGCCGCCCGCGCCCGGCCGCCCGGTCCCACTTGATCTTCGGCGTGCGGTAGAAGCCGGTGGCAGAGAGGCTGACGCGG
>JALSGY010000113.1 GCA_026982515.1 Paracoccaceae bacterium | reverse complement strand
CCAGCCGATAGTGGTAATGGGGGTCGTAGCCCGCCGGGTTGGGTGCGAACGAGCGCGCCGGCCCGTGCTCGAAGCCCTGATCCACCGGCAGGATGATCATCTTGCCGGTGCCCCCCAGCCTGCCGTTCATCAGCATGCGGCACAGGTTGGCCTTCACGCCGGGGGTTTCGCCCTCGTAATTGGCAAGGATATTGCGAACGGTGCGGGTGGCTTTCATGGGAACTCTCCGAAAAACAGGTTTCTGGCTGCCCCCGGCTTAGCAAACGCCGGGCCGGACGCAATGGAGGTTGCGCTAACAGTGCCGCCGCCGGCGCTGATATCCCCCGCTGAGGGCGAAGGCCCGGCGATGTGCCGCAGCGCCGCCCCTCGTGCCTTCACGCGGCGGTGGCGCCGAAGCGCGCCGTCTGCACCGGCGATCAGGGCGCAGTTGCAGACCCAGCATGTCCAGCATGCCGCGCTGGTCGGGCGGCAGGCATTCGGGCCCGGCGGTGATGCCGTCAAGCTGCAGCTTGAGGCGGAAGCGGTCGGTCTCCTCCAGCGCGGCGGTGCGCAGGGTCATGTCGCGGGCCGAGATCGTGCAGGAGTCGCCCCCGCCCCGGGGCGGCAGCGGCCAGATGCGCGGATCGGCCAGGGCGCTGAAAGCGCCGGCCGGGTCATCCGTCCAGCACGGCCACGCCGGGCAGCTCCTTGCCCTCCATCCACTCCAGGAAGGCGCCCCCGGCGGTGGAGACATAGGTGAAGCGGGTGGCGACGCCGGCCCTGTTCAGCGCCGCCACCGTATCGCCGCCGCCGGCCACCGAGATCAGCCTGCCCGCCTCGGTGAGTTCCGCGGCCAGTTCGGCTGCCGCGTTGGTGGCGCTGTCGAAGGGCTCCAGTTCGAAGGCGCCGAGCGGGCCGTTCCAGATCAGGGTGCGGCTGGCGCGGAACACCTCGCCGATCCTGGCCACCGTTTCGGGGCCGGCGTCGAGGATCATCGCATCGGGCGGGCAGGCATCGGCGGGGACGACCTCCACCGGCGGGTTGGCGCGAAACTCGCGCGCCACCACCACGTCCACCGGCAGGATGACCTCGCAGCTGGCCTCGTCGGCGGCCTTGAGGATGTCGCGGGCGGTATCGGCCAGATCGTGTTCGGCCAGGGACTTGCCCACGTCGATGCCGCGGGCGGCCAGGAAGGTATTGGCCATTCCGCCGCCGATGATCAGGTAGTCCACCTTGCGGATGAGATTGGAAAGCAGCGCCAGCTTGGTCGAAACCTTCGCCCCGCCCACCACGGCCGCCACCGGCCGCTCGGGCCTGCCCAGCGCCGCCTCCAGCGCCTTGAGTTCGCTTTCCATCAGCCGCCCCGCGGCCGAGGGCAGCAGCCGCGCGATGCCCTCGGTGGAGGCATGCGCCCGGTGCGCGGCGGAAAAGGCATCGTTGACATAGACGTCGCCCAGTGCCGCCAGCGAGGCGGCAAAGGCCGGATCGTTGCTTTCCTCGCCGGGGTGGAAGCGGGTGTTTTCCAGCAGCAGCACCTCCCCCGGGCGCAGCGCCGCCACCGCCCGCTTGGCCGGCGCGCCGATGCAGTCCTCGGCGAATTTCACCTCCACGCCGAGGGCATCGCGCAGTGCCGGAAGCACCTGGCGCAGCGACATCTCTGGCACCACCTTGCCCTTCGGGCGCCCGAAGTGGGACAGCAGCACCGGCCTGCCGCCGCGCGCGAGGATGTCGCGCACGGTGGGCAGGATGCGGGTGATGCGGGTGGTGTCGGTGACCTTCCCGCCTTCCACCGGCACGTTGAGATCGACGCGCGTGAGCACCGTCTTTCCGGCGAGGTCGAGATCGTCGAGGGTCTTCCAGGGCATCGGGCAGCTCCTTTGGCGGTGATTTCCCGCCGATATCGGCCGATCCGCCCCCCCGCGTCAACAACGGCCTTTCCCTTTGGGCCGGGGAGGCCTAATTTGCGCGAAAATGCAGCAAGGGAGCGCCAGCCATGGCCGAGATCAAGGATCCGGAAAACACCATTCTGATGGAGCTGAAGGGTGGCACCGTCGTCATCGAGCTTTTGCCCGATGTGGCCCCGAAACACGTGGAACGGATGAAGGAGCTGGCCCGTTCGGGGGCCTATGACGGGGTGGTCTTCCACCGGGTGATCGACGGCTTCATGGCTCAGACCGGCGATGTGGCCCATGGCAATGCCGACAGGGGGCTCAACCTGCGCATGGCCGGCACCGGCGGCTCGGATCTGCCCGACCTGCCGGCGGAGTTCTCCTCGCTGCCCCATGACCGGGGCACGCTGGGGGCGGCGCGCGCGGCCAGTCCCGATTCGGCCAACAGCCAGTTCTTCATCAATTTTTCCGACAACCATTTCCTCAACGGCCAGTACACCGTCTACGGGCGGGTGATCGAGGGGATGGAACACGTGGATGCCATCGCCCGGGGCGAGCCGCCGGCAACCCCTGACAAGATGATCTCCGTCCGGGTGGCCGCCGATGCAGCCTGAAACCAGGCAGCGGATCCTGTTCGGGGCGCTGATGGCACTGGGCCTTGCGGTGGTGCTGATCGGGGGGCTGTGGCCGGCGGGCGATGACGCCACGCCCGAGCCGCTGGCGGCCGATGGCGCGAAGCTGGAGATCACCGTGGCGGGCGAGGCCGACGGGCGGATCGTGATCCAGCTCCTGCCCGAGATTGCGCCGCAGAACGTGGCACGGGTGATCGAACTGGCCCGCTCGGGGGCCTATGACGGGGTGGTCTTCCACCGGGTGATAGACGGCTTCATGGCCCAGACCGGCGATGTGGAATACGGCCGGGCCGGGGGTGATCTGCGGCGTGCCGGGCGCGGCGGATCCGATCTGCCGGACCTGCCGCTTGAGCCTTCGCAGATTCCGTTCGAGCGGGGGATCGTGGGCATGGCGCGCACCGCCGAACCCGACAGTGCCAACAGCCAGTTCTTCATCATGTTCGCTTCCTCCCCCAACCTGAACGGCCAGTACACCGTGGTGGGGCAGGTGATCGAGGGCTTCGATGTGCTTGATGCGATCAGGCGCGGCACCGGCCCCAATGGTGCGGTGGTGGAAGACCCCGACGTGATGGTGAAGGTGCGGGTGATCGAGTAGCGCCTGTCCTCGTTTTTCCCTGCGCCCCCCTGACGTTTCGTCAAACCCGCGTGATGCGGGCTGGGCAGGGGCCGTTCTCTCTGTCAGCCTGCGGGCGGGAGGACGGATGATGCGCACGGGATATCTGGTCGGCGTGATGGTGCTGGGGCTGGGGCTGGCGGCCGGCACGGCCCGGGCCCAGCCCGAATTCTGGAGGTCCGAGTGGCCCGGAACCGATTTCGGGAAGACCTCGGTCGGCAGCTGGGAGGAGATCCGCTCGGGTGGGCCGCCGCGCGACGGCATCCCGGCCATCGACAACCCCGCCTTCATCTTCGTGACCGAGGAGGACCGGCTGGGCGACCGCGAGCCGGTGGTCACGGTGGAGATGGAGGGCGCAACCCCGCGCACCTACCCGATCCGTTACCTGACCTGGCACGAGATCGTCAACGACGAGGTGGGCGGCGTGCCGATTGCCGTCACCTACTGCCCGTTGTGCAACTCGGCCCCGGTGTTCGACCGCCGGGTCGATGGGGCGGTGCTCAGCTTCGGGGTGACGGGCAAGCTGCGGGCCTCGAACCTGCTGATGTATGACCGCGAGAGCGAAAGCTGGTGGCAGCAGGCCACCGCCGAGGGGATCGTGGGCGCCTACACCGGTGCGAAGCTGGTGCAGGTGCCGGCCTGGATGGAAAGCTGGGCCGAATACAGGGCACGCAACCCCGGCGGGCTGGTGATGGACGAACCGGACTGGTCGCGCGACTATGGCGCGAACCCCTATGTGGGCTACGACGGTTCGCTCAGGCCGTTTCTCTATGACGGAGAGCCGCCGCCCTTCGGGATCGGGCCGATGGTGCGGGTGGTGCGGGTGGGCGATCGCGCCTGGCCCATGACCCGGCTGCGCAAGGAGCCGGTGATCGAGGAGGCCGGGGTGACGATCACCTGGGCGGCGGGCCAGGCCTCGGCGCTGGACACGCGGCGGATTTCGGCCGGTCGCGACGTGGGCACGGTGCGGGTGCGCGACGACATGGGCCGTGACGTGCCCCATGACGTGATGTTCGCCTTCGCCTTCCACGCGCTGTGGCCGGAGGGCAGGTGGATGCTGGGCGTGGCGCCCGAAGGGGCCCCGCACGCCGAGCAGTAGCAGCCTGCGGCGGGGTGGCTTCGGGCCATTGAAGGCGGGGCAGGGCGCTTATCCGGCCAGCACCACCATGGCGTGGCGTTTCCTGCCGGCGCTGAGCTTCAGCGGCTCGGCCAGGGCGGCGGCGTCGAACATGCGGCCCGGATCGGTGAGCGGCTCGTCGTTGATGCGCGCGCCGCCCTCGGCGATCAGGCGTTTCGCCTCCTTGCCCGATTTCGCCAGCCCCGAACGCACGAACAGCTGGGTGGCCGAGATGCCCTCGCCCAGATCGGCCGCGCCCAGTCG
>JALSGY010000112.1 GCA_026982515.1 Paracoccaceae bacterium | reverse complement strand
ACGGCCGGTGTGGCCACCGAGGCGGGTTCGGCCCTGCTGGCGGGGCGGGTGCCCGAACGCGATGCCGAAGTGCTGCGCAACGCCACTGCGGCGGGGCTGGTGTGCCTGGGCAAGACCCACATGTCGGAGCTGGCCTTCTCGGGGCTGGGCTACAACCCCGTTACTGCCACGCCCCCTTCGGTGAACGACGAAAAGGCCGTGGCCGGGGGCTCTTCCTCGGGGGCGGCGGCCTCGGTGGCTTTCGGACTGGCGGCGGCGGCCGTGGGCTCCGATACCGGCGGTTCGGTGCGCATCCCCTCGGCGTGGAACGATCTGGTCGGCCTGAAAACCACCTCCGGGCGGCTGTCCCTGAAAGGTGTGGTGCCCCTGGCGGCGCGTTTCGATACCGTCGGCCCGCTGTGCCGCAGCGTCGAGGACGCGGCGCTGATGCTGGCCGCCCTTGAGGGTGGCGATGCGGCCGATCTGCGCGGGGCCTCCCTGAAGGGCACCCGGATGATGGTGCTGGAAACCGCCGCGCTCGACGATCTGCGCCCCCAGCCCCGGGCCGGTTTCGAAAGCGCGGTCGAGCGGCTGCAGGCCGCCGGTGCGCAACTGGATTACCGCGAGGTTCCCTGCGTCGCCGAGGCGCTGGAGCTTTCGGGGGTGCTCTACACCACCGAGGCCTATGCCACCTGGCGGGACGAAATCGAGGCCGGGCCGGAAAGGATGTTCGCCGAGGTCCGCGAGAGGTTCCGCGCCGGGCGGCAGTTTTCCGGGGTCGATTTCGTGCGTGCCTGGCAGGAGCTGGAGCGCCATCGCGCCGCCTGGGCCGATGCAGTGGCGGGCTTTGATGCGGTGCTGCTGCCCACCAGCCCGATCCTGCCTCCCGATATCGGGCGCCTGGCCTCCGACCACGACTATTACGTCACGGAAAATCTTCTGGCGTTGCGCAACACCCGCATCGGCAACCTGATGGGCCTGCCGGCGCTGACCCTGCCCACGGGGCTGCCCTCCACCGGTATCATGCTGCTGGGGCGGCCCATGCGCGAAGAGCATCTGTTGCGTCTTGGCGCGGCGGCAGAGGCGGCATTGGCCTAAAAGCAACATCTCACCCTGCGAGGCATCGGAAAACGCTGCGTTTTTCTGGACCGGGCCGGCATCTGCCGGTATCGTGCAGGAAAACGGGGCGCCATGACCCCGGTGATTGAGGCATTGATGGTGTTTCCAGAGCGGTTTTCGAACCTGCCAGAATACGCGTTCCCGCGCCTGCGGCGGCTGCTTGACGCCCATGCGCCGGGCGGCGAGGTCATTCACATGACCATCGGAGAGCCGCGCCACCCCTTTCCCGGCTGGGTCAGCGGCATCATCGCCGAACATGCGGAAGGCTTCGGCCGCTACCCTCCCAATGACGGCACGCCCGAACTGCTGGAGGCCATTTCCGTCTGGATCTCGCGCCGCTACGGTGTTCAGGTGGACCCGGCCAGCCGCATCATGGCGCTCAACGGCACCCGTGAGGGGCTGTTCAATGCCGCCATCGCCCTGTGCCCGGAGAAGGCGGCGCGCGGACAGGCACCGGTGGTGCTGATCCCCAATCCCTTCTATCAGGTCTATGCCGTGGCCGCCCTTGCGGTGGGGGCCGAGCCCGTCTTCGTGCCCGCCACCGCCGAGACCGGCTTTCTGCCCGATTACGCATCCCTTGCTCCCGAGATACTGGAGCGGGCCGAGATCGCCTATCTCTGCTCGCCCTCCAATCCGCAGGGCGCGGTGGCCTCGCGCGAATACTGGGCCGATCTGCTGGCCCTGGCCGAAAAGCACGATTTCCGCATCTTCGCCGACGAGTGCTACTCCGAGATCTATCGCGGTTCTCCGCCGCCGGGGGCCTTGCAGGTGGCGCAGGAAACAGGGGCCGACCCCGAGCGGGTGGTCACCTTCCACTCTCTTTCCAAGCGGTCCAACCTGCCGGGGCTGCGCTCGGGCTTCGTGGCGGGCGGAGCGCAGAGCATCCGCCGCCTGCGCCAGCTGCGCGCCTATGCCGGTGCGCCCCTGCCCCTGCCGCTTCAGCGCGCTGCCGAAAGGGTATGGGCCGACGAGGCTCATGTGGAGGAAAACCGCGCGCTTTATGCCGAGAAATACGCCCTCGCCGATGAGATCTTCGCCGATGTGCCGGGCTGCGCTGCGCCGCAGGCAGGCTTCTTCCTGTGGTTGCCGGTCGAGGACGGCGAGGCGGCGGCGTTGAAGCTGTGGAGGGAAACCGGGGTGCGGGTGCTGCCCGGCGCCTATCTGGGCCGCGAGGCAGGTGGCGAGAACCCGGGCAAGGGATATGTCAGGGTCGCCATGGTGGCCCCGAAAGACGAGATGCAGCGCGGCCTGACCAGGCTTCGCGACTGCCTTTATGCGTGAGGACGAGGAACGAATGGCATCTTATCAGGCAAGACAGCGCGACCCCCTTCTCGACAGCAACACCCAGGCGATGCTGGAGCGCCGCGGCAAGGAGCTGCTGGGCTTCGGGCTGCTGATCCTGGCGCTTCTGACGGCGCTGATGCTGGCGTCCTACTCGCCCGAGGATCCCAGCTGGCTGGCCGCCACCGACGAGCCGGCGCAAAACCTGCTGGGCCGGTTCGGGGCATCCCTGGCCGCGCCGCTGATCGTGGTGGCGGGCCTGGGCAGCTGGGGGATTGCGGTGCTGCTTGCCGGATGGGGCCTGCGCTTCATGCTGCATGTGGGCGAAGAGAGGATCATCCAGCGAATCATCTTCGCCCCGATCGCCATCGCGCTGGCCTCGGTCTATGCCTCCACCCATGTTCCCGGGCCCGACTGGGGCCATTCCTTTGGCCTTGGCGGGCTGTTCGGCGATACGGTTCTGGGGGCCATCCTCGGGGTGGCGCCGGTCAGCGCCGCGTTCGGGCTCAAGCTGATCTCGGCGCTGGTGGCGGTGGCGAGCATGGCGATGGCGGCCCATGTGCTGGGGTTCACACGGGAAGAGCTGCGCGCGGTGGGAAAATTCCTGCTGTTGGGGATCATCATGGCCTATGTGGCGGTGCTGCGCCTGTTCGGGCTGGGGGCCACGGGCAGCCTGCGGCTGGCCCGCGCCCTGCATGGCCGCGCCGCCGGGCGGCGTGCTGCGCGTGTGCTGCAGGCCGAACGGGCAGAGGAGCCCCCCGCTCAGCCGTTTCATCCGGTGGAGGAGCCGCCGCTGACCCAGCCGCGGGTACGCCGGGCCGTGGCGCCCGAGGCTGCCCCATCCGGGGCCGGCCCTGCTGCCTTCGCGCCGCCACAGCCAGCGCCCGATGCCACCTCCGCCCGCCACAACCGCAAGGGGGGGCTTTTGTCGCGGATGCCGTCACTGATCAGGCGCACTGCCGAACCGCAGGCCCCCGGAGCCGCACCGGCCCCCGAAGCAGCGCCCGGGACGCCCGAGGCCGCCGGGAACCCCGAGATTCGCGAGAAGATCGCCGAGGTGATCCGCAACCGCATCGCGCGCAGGAAGGCGATGCAGGCCGAGGCCGCCCGCGCCGAGCCGCCGCTGACCTCCCGCCATGCGCACGGTCCCGAGCCGATGATCCTCACTCCGGCACATGAGCAGACGCAGCCGGAAATGCCTCATGCCGGGCTGCCCTCGCCCGAGCCCCTGCTGGCCCGTCCGACGTTCGAGACCGAGGACCAGATCACGACCTACACCTTGCCCGGCGCACCGCAGACACCTTCGCGCAAGGTGGTGCAGCACCCGCCGCGCAAGGCCCCGCGCCCCTCGCGCAAGGCCCGCGCCGAGGCCCAGCCGACGCTCTTTGCCGAAGAGGAGGCCGCAACCTACAGCACACCGCCGCTCAGCCTGCTGGCCAACCCGGTGGACGTTCCCCGCCAGCAGCTTTCCGACGAGGCGCTGGAGCAGAACGCCCGGATGCTCGAATCGGTGCTCGACGATTACGGTGTGAAGGGCGAGATCGTCTCTGTCCGTCCGGGTCCGGTTGTGACCATGTACGAGCTGGAACCCGCCCCCGGGCTGAAGGCCAGCCGGGTGATCGGGCTGGCCGATGACATCGCGCGCTCGATGTCGGCGCTTTCGGCGCGGGTTTCCACCGTGCCGGGGCGTTCGGTGATCGGGATCGAGCTGCCCAACGCGCACCGCGAAAAGGTGCTGCTGCGCGAGATACTCTCAAGCCGCGATTTCGGCGACAGCACCATGCGCCTGCCGCTGGCGCTGGGCAAGGATATCGGCGGCGATCCGGTGGTGGAAAACCTTGCCAAGATGCCCCACCTGCTGATCGCCGGGACCACCGGCTCGGGCAAGTCGGTGGCGATCAACACCATGATTCTCAGCTTGCTCTACAAGCTCTCGCCCGAGGAATGCCGGCTGATCATGATCGATCCGAAGATGCTGGAACTGTCCGTCTACGACGGCATCCCGCACCTTCTGTCCCCGGTGGTGACCGACCCCAAGAAAGCCGTGGTGGCGCTGAAATGGGTGGTGGGCGAGATGGAGGAGCGCTACCGCAAGATGTCGAAGATGGGGGTGCGCAACATCGAGGGCTACAACGCCAAGGTCCGCGAGGCGCTGGCCCGCGGCGAGATGTTCACCCGCACCGTGCAGACCGGCTTTGACGAGGCCACCGGTGAGCCCGTCTTCGAGACCGAGGAGCTTACCCCCGAAACCCTGCCCTATATCGTGGTGGTGGTTGACGAGATGGCCGATCTGATGATGGTCGCCGGCAAGGAGATCGAGGCCTGCATCCAGCGGCTGGCCCAGATGGCGCGGGCCTCGGGCATTCACCTGATCATGGCGACCCAGCGGCCTTCGGTGGATGTGATCACCGGCACCATCAAGGCCAACTTCCCCACCCGCATCAGCTTCCAGGTGACCTCCAAGGTGGACAGCCGCACCATCCTGGGCGAGCAGGGCGCCGAGCAGCTTCTGGGCATGGGCGACATGCTTTACATGGCCGGGGGCGCCAGGATCACCCGCGTGCACGGGCCCTTTGTCTCGGATGAGGAGGTCGAGGAGATCGTCAACCACCTCAAGGCCTGGGGGCCGCCGGAATATGTGGGCGGGGTGCTGGAAGGCCCCGACGAGGACAAGGAAAGCGATATCGATCTGGTGCTCGGTCTGGGCGGGAATACCGGTTCGGAGGATGCGCTCTACGATCAGGCGGTGCAGATCGTGATCCGGGATCGCAAGTGCTCCACCTCCTACATCCAGCGCAAGCTGGCGATCGGCTACAACAAGGCCGCAAGACTGGTGGAGCAGATGGAAGAAGAGGGCCTCGTGAGCCCGGCCAACCATGTGGGCAAGCGGGAAATCCTCGTGCCCGAGCCGCAATAGGCCGTTCTCCGCCTTGTGAGTCCTTGCGAGGTGCATTCCGGGCACCGAGCGGTTACATGGGGGCCATGAAAATGCTGCGCTCCATGTTCGTCGCGCTTGTCCTTGCGCTGCCGGCCCTGCCGGCCGCCGCAAGAGAGCTTTCCCTGTCCGAGATCTCGGCCTATCTCAATTCGCTGGTCAAGGTGGAGGCCGCCTTCACCCAGATCAACGATGACGGCACGATCTCCACCGGCCGCATCTACATCTGGCGTCCCGGCCGCATCCGCTTTGAATACGATCCTCCCGAGGAAAGCCTGGTGGTGGCCGGGCGCGGGCAGGTGGCGGTGTTTGACGCCCGCTCCAACCAGCCGCCCGAGATGTTCCAGCTCGGCCTGACGCCGCTGTCGCTGATTCTGCGTTCCGAGATCGATCTCAACCGCGAAAGGATGGTGGTGGGCTTCGGCTCTGACGGCACGACCACCACCGTTGTCCTGCAGGATCCCGAATACCCCGAATACGGCAATATCCGGCTGATCTTCACCGCCGATCCCGTCCAGCTGCGTCAGTGGGTGACCACCGACAGCGCCGGTCAGACCACCACCGTGATCCTGCGCGACCTGAAGGAGCGGCGCAGCTTCAGGCTGGAGCTGTTCGACATCGAGCGCGAGGCCGCGCGGCGCGGTTTCTGATCAGGCCAGCCCGCAGGCGCGCAGCTGGCGGCCATACATCTCGGCCCGGGCATCGACCTCGCGGGCGACCCGCATCAGCCACGGCTTGGCCCGGTAGCTGCCCCTCGCAAACCCGCCGCGCCCTTCGTGATAGGCCAGATACTGAAGCCCGGCGTCGCGCTTGGAGATACCCAGGCGTTCGCTCGTCTGGGCCATGTACCAGCCGATGAAATCCGTCGCATCGTTGATGTTGTTGCGCCGGGCGCGGTAGTTGCGGGTCTTGCGCTGGTATTCCTCCCAGGTGCCGTCCACCGCCTGGGCATAGCCGTAGGCCGAGCTTTGCCGCCCCGTCGGGATGATCCCGAGGAAGAACTTGCGCGGCGTCCTGGCGTTGCCGATGAACTTGCTTTCCTGGTAGATGGTGGCCATCTGCACCTCGACCGGAATACCCCAGCGCCGCTCGGTCCGCTTCATGGCCTTCAGATAGGCGGGGCGTTCGCTGACGATGCTGCAGGCGTTGTCGAGATTGCGCGGCGGGGCATAGACGCTTGCGCCACATGCCGAGAGTAGCAGCAGGAAACCTGCCATGCGGAGAAATCTGCTCATCTGCCTCTTGCCTTTTTTCGCAATGATAACCGATTCACGGCGTCGCGTGAATTGGAAATGCGGGCGCTCAGATCACCAGCGCCAGGATCAGCGGGATCGTGACCACCGCGAACAGGCTTGAGACCACCACAAGGCCGGCCACCTCCTCGGAGCGGGCGCCGTATTTCTCGGCCAGCAGGTAACTGGTCACCGCCACCGGGGTGGAGAGCTGCAGAACCAGCACCCCGAAGGGCACCGGCGGCAGCTTGAACCACAGGCCTACCGCCCAGGCGATCGCGGTGCAGACCGCCACCTTCACCACCGCGATTCCCGCCGGCCGCCTCAGCCGCCTGGGGCTGATGCGCGCCAGTGCCACCCCCAGCGTGATCAGCATGAGGGGGATTGCCATCTGCCCCAGCAGGTCGATCGTGTTGAACAGGAAGGCCGGTACTTGCCACCCCTGCCACAGGAACAGCGCCCCCAGCAGGGTCGCACCCACCAGCGGCTCTCGCACGACCTTGAGAAGCGAGCCGCCGCCCGACACCAGCCATACCCCGAATGTGAAGGAATAGACCCCCATGATGGCGAAGATCACCACCGCATAGCCCAGCCCTTCCTGCCCGAAGGCAAACAGTGCCAGAGGCAGGCCCAGATTGCCGGTATTGCCGAAAATCGCGGGCGCCAGGTAGGTGCGCCGGTCGAGGCCGGCCAGGCTCACCAGCAGGTAGGCGGCAAGCGTCACCGCGAGATAGGCCACGATGGCGGCGAGCGAGACGATGGACAGGCTTTCGAGGTCGATCTTCGTCTTGAGCAGGGCGGTAAAGATCAGGGCTGGCACCGAGAGGGTCATGGCCAACTGGGTGACGAACTGGATCCTGTACTCGAACCCCAGCTTCACCCAGGCAAAACCGATCGCCGCCAGGAAAAAGACCGGCGCCACGATCTCCAGAACTGTCAGTGCAAGGTTCACAGTCTGTTTCCCCGAAAACCGGCATATCGCATGGACATGCCGCCACCGGATTGGATACTGTCTGCCCATGGGGGTTGCAACGCGATGCTGAAGACACGGGCAAAATATCATCTGGGGCAGGTCGTCCGGCACAAGAAGCACCCGTTCCGGGGTGTCGTTTTCGATGTGGACGCGATGTTTTCCAACACCGAGGAATGGTATGCCGCCATTCCCGAGGAAAGCCGCCCCGCCAAGGATCAGCCGTTCTATCATCTGCTGGCCGAGAACGATCAGAGCTATTACGTGGCCTATGTCTCGGAGCAGAACCTCGTTGCCGACTATTCGGGCGAGCCGGTGAGCCACCCGGACCTGCCCGATCTGTTCGGCGATTTCGAGGACGGCCACTACCCGCTGCAGTTCCAGCTCAACTGAGCGGCGGCCCGCGAACGGCTGCAAAATCCGGCCTTTCGGATTCGATGATTTCGGCCGCGGGATGCGCCTGGCCGGGATGGCCTTTTCAATACCCGATCGCCGCCCCGTCCTTGCGCGGATCCGAGGCCCCGAGCAACACGCCGTTCTCGTGATCGATCAATATCGCCTGGGCACCGCCCAGGGGGCTCTCGGGCACCACCACCTTGTGGCCCTTTCCGGCCAGCTCTCGGCGCACCGCTTCCGAATAGCCACGCTCCACCTTCAGCTCTCCGGCATCAGCAAAGGCGCGCGGCGCATCGATCGCTTCCTGCGGCTCCAGGCCGAAATCCACCAGGTTGCTGACAAAGCGCGCATGGCCGCAGGACTGATAGGCCCCGCCCATCACCCCGAAAGGCATGAGCAACCGCCCGCCACGGCGCAGCATCCCCGGAATGATCGTGTGCATCGGCCGCTTTCCGCCAGCTGCCTCGTTGGGGTGGCTTGCCTCCAGCGTGAAGCCCGCGCCGCGGTTCTGCAGCAGGATCCCGAATTTCGGAGAGGCGATCCCCGAGCCGAAGGCGTGGTAGATCGAATAGATCATCGAGACCGCCATGCGGTCCTTGTCCACGACCGTCAGATAGACGGTCTCGCGGTGCACGTTGGCGCTGGCGGCATGCGGGTCCGGCATCGCCCTGGCCGGGTCGATCAGGGCGGCCAGCGCGGCGGCGGTTTCGGGGGAGAGCATGTGCTCCAGCCGGGTGGTGTGATCCGGGTCGGCAAGAAAGCGGTTGCGCGCGTCATAGGCCAGCTTCGTGGCTTCGGCCTCGATATGGGCCCGCTCGGCACCGAACGGCTCCATCCCGGCGATGTCGAAATGCGCCAGGATGTTGGCCAGCAGGATCGCCGTGGCGCCCTGCCCGTTGGGTGGGTGCTCCACCAGTTCCGTCCCCCGGTAGTCGCCCGCCACCGGCACGGTGTAGTCGCAGGCGGTGGCGGCGAAATCCTCCATGGTGTGCGCTCCGCCCAGGGCGCGCAACGCATCGACCATGTCCTGTGCGATCTCGCCTTCGTAGAAGGCCGAGCGCCCGTCCTGCGCGATCCGGCGCAGAACCTCCGCCTGCCGGGGGTGTCGGAAGATCTGCCCCACATGCGGCGCCCGCCCGCCTGCAAGGTAATAGTCGCGCGCCACGCCCTGCAGGGTGCCGGCGTGCATCTGCCAGTCGAAGGCGGTGCGCGGGGCAACCGGCACGCCCTCCTCGGCATGACGGATTGCCGGGGCGAGGCAGGCCCCGAGGCCAAGCATCCCCCAGTCTTCCGAGAGCTTGCAGATTGCATCCACTGCGCCGGGTACCGTCACCGCCTCGGGCCGGTTCAGCGGCATCCCGGCAAGCCCTTCGGCGCGCAGTTTCTCCGCATCGAGTCCCGCGGGCGCACGCCCCGAGCCGTTGAGCGCCACGATCCGTTCATCCCCCGGCGGCTTGAGCAGTACGAAGCAGTCGCCACCGATCCCCGTCATGTGCGGTTCGCAGATGTTGAGGGTCATGGCCGCGGCGATCGCCGCATCGGCAGCATTGCCGCCGTCTTCCAGAATTCGGATCGCCACGCGTGCCGCAAGAGGGTGCGAGGTGGCGCAGATGCCATTGACGGCAAGAACCGGCGAGCGGCCGGGCAGGTGGAAATCTCGCATGAAGGATGACCCCGTTCAGGTTTTTCAGAATCTTAGGCCGGGCTTGCCCGGATGCCAACCATGATCGGGGAAAGAAGTGCCCCGGCGCCGCGTACTGGGTGGGGGCTGTTAAACGCGGCGCCGAGGGAAGCCATATGCAGCTACCCTTCCCTTCTGGCGTCACATTCTGGCCCGACTAAGGATGATTTGCGGCATTTTGGCGGCATTTGTCCCGCCCCTGCCGTCGTGATGCCCGATTCTCTGGGGTTTATCGGGCTGGGGGCACGCCCGCCTGCCTGTGGCGTTGTCATGATGTCCGGGCGGCCCGGAAGCCGGCGCAACTGCCTGTCGGTCCGGCACGGGCGCAACCGGGGCCCGGGCCCTGAGCGTTCAGGCCGCGGTGTGGAGATCCAGCGAAAAGCTCAGCACGTTCATGCCGCCGGTGCGGCGGTAGCGCAGCCCGCGGGCCAGTCCCCGGATCAGCAGCCAGCCGAACCCGCCCTCGGCAAGTTCGGGGGTTCGGCACGCCGGGTCGGGCGGGTCTCCGGCCGGCAGAGCGCCGTCGGGCAGGGGCCTGCCGTTGTCGCGTACCTGGCATTGCAGGCCCGTCGGGGTAGGGGCGATGGTGATGGCAATGCGCCTGCCCGAAAGCCCTGCACAGGCGTGTTCCACGACATTGTTGAGCACTTCCGCCAGGACGATTTCCACCGTGGCCTGGGCGTCAACGGCGAGGGCAAGGGCCGAGACCTCCTCCATGATCCGGGCCAGCGCCTGGCGGACGGCCAGGGGATCGCTCGGGATTTCCAGTTCCACGGCCTTGCCGTTGCGAAGCCTCTGCCCGGGCCCCAGTGTCGACTGCATCATCGCGGAAGGCTCAGCCCGCCAGCCGGCTGGCCAGCGGCTCCACCGAGGCGAAATCCTCGTGGATGGTGAAGACCGAATCCATCCGTGTCAGGCGCAGGACCTTCGTGACCTTGGGCGAGGGATTGGCCAGTTCCAGAACCCTTTCCGGTGCCAGCATCTTCATCGAAGCAACGATGGCCCCCAGGCCGCTGCTGTCGATGAAATCGACCCGGCCGAGATCGAGAATCACCCTTTCGGCCGCTTCCTTGCACAGTTCGCGCATGCGATCCTTGAACTGGATCGCGCATGCGGCATCGATTCGGGTTTCCCTTACCGTGATCACGGTGCAGTCGGTCGAGGTGTTTGCCTGTAGGTCCATTTCCCAGCCTGCGCTATGCGTTTGCGGGCAGGCTAGACGGCAAAGGTTACCATTGGGTATTCGTCCGGGGTCAGAGATTGGGAGAATTCGAAATGAAAGAGGTCATCATCGCAGGCGCCGCCCGCACGCCGATGGGCGGGTTTCAGGGCGATTTCGCCTCGGTTGCGGCATCAGCCCTGGGCGGGGTAGCGATTCGCGCCGCGCTGGAAAAGGCCGGCACCGCCCCCGAGCAGGTGGAAGAACTGCTGATGGGTTGCGTTCTGCCGGCAGGTCAGGGCCAGGCCCCGGCGCGCCAGGCAGGCTTTGCCGCCGGGCTGGGCCAGCAGGTGCCGGCCACCACCGTCAACAAGATGTGCGGCTCGGGCATGAAGACGGTCATGATGGCCTTCGACAGGCTTGCCCTGGGCGATGCGCAGATTGTGGTTGCCGGTGGCATGGAAAGCATGACCAACGCCCCTTACCTCCTGCCCAGGATGCGTGCAGGCGCCCGGATCGGCCATGCCCAGGCGCTTGATCACATGTTCCTCGACGGGCTGGAGGATGCCTATGACAAGGGCCGCCTGATGGGCACCTTCGCCGAAGACTGCGCCGATAGATACGGTTTCACCCGTGAGGCGCAGGATGAATATGCGCTGCAGTCGCTGGAAAACGCCCTCAACGCCCAGAAGCGGGGCGCTTTCGAGGCGGAGATCGCCTCCGTCACCGTGAAAGGCCGCAAGGGCGAGGTGGTGATTGCCGCTGACGAGCAGCCCGCCAAGGCCCGCCCCGAGAAGATCCCCCTCCTCAAGCCCGCCTTTCGCAAGGACGGCACGGTGACCGCGGCGAATGCCTCGTCGATTTCCGACGGGGCCGCGGCGCTGGTGCTGGCGGGCGCCGATTCGGGGCTCGCGCCGCGGGCCCGCATCCTTGGCCATGCCAGCCATGCGCAAGAGCCCGGCTGGTTCACCACCGCCCCCGTGCCCGCGGCCCGCAAGCTGCTGGAGCGCATCGGCTGGGCGGTGGAAGACGTGGACCTGTGGGAGGTCAACGAGGCCTTCGCGGTGGTGCCCATGGCCTTCATGCAGGAAATGGGCGTGCCCCGCGAGAGGATGAACGTCAATGGCGGGGCGTGCGCTCTGGGGCATCCGATCGGGGCTTCGGGTGCGCGGATCATGGTGACGCTGCTCAATGCGCTTGAGGCGCGGGGGCTGAAGCGGGGCGTTGCCGCGATCTGCATCGGCGGGGGCGAGGGCACGGCGATCGCCATCGAACGGCCGTGAGGGTGGATTACCCCGCCACCGCCGCAGCCATTGCCGCACTCACCGAGGGCGAGGAGGACGTGATCGCGCTGATGGCCACCGTGGCCTGTGCGCTTCACCACGCCGACGAGCGTTTCGACTGGACGGGATTTTACCGGGTGGTGGCGCCGGGTCTGCTCAAGATCGGGCCCTATCAGGGCGGGCATGGCTGCCTGACGATCCCGTTTTCGCGCGGGGTCTGCGGGGCGGCGGCACGCAGCGGAGAGGTGCAGATCGTCCCCGACGTGGACGCCTTTCCCGGCCATATCGCCTGCGCTGCCTCGACGCGCTCGGAAATCGTGCTGCCGGTGCATGATGCCGCTGGCTCGCTGATTGCCGTGCTCGACATCGACAGCGACCGGCCCGATGCCTTCGATACGGAAGATGCCGAAGGGTTGTCTGCAATCCTGCGCGATACCTTCGCGCGGGGGCAGGGATAGGCCTCCTCTCGCCCGGGTCGCCTCGTCACGGTCCGGGCGGGACCCATTGGCGGCCCTCGCCGGCCATGCTAGGGCGGCGCCATGGAAAGCTACGCTCCGCCATCCGATCCGCTGGAGATCCTCCACCACGACCACGAGTTGCTGGTGGTGGACAAGCCTGCCGGGCTGCTCTCGGTGCCCGGGAAGGGCGCGCATCTGTCCGACTGTCTGCTGGCCCGGGTGCAGGCGGTCTTCCCCGATGCGCTGCTGGTGCACCGGCTGGACAGGGACACTTCGGGGGTGATGGCCTTTGCCCTTACTCGCCACGCTCAGCGCCACCTCGGGCTGCAGTTCGAGAAACGCCAGGTGAAGAAAGCATATGTGGCAAGGGTCTGGGGGCGGGTGGCGCAAAGGACGGGCACGATCGACCTGCCGCTGATCGTCGACTGGCCCAACCGCCCGCGCCAGATGGTGGATCACGCGCGCGGCCGCCCGGCGCTGACCGAATGGCGGGTTCTGCGCCATGAGGGCGAAACCACCCGTCTGCGCCTGTTTCCGAAAACCGGCCGCAGCCACCAGCTGCGCGTGCACATGAAGGAAATCGGCCACCCGATCCTGGGCGACCCTTTCTATGCCGAAGGCCCCGCCCGCAACGCCCCTCGTCTGATGCTGCACGCCGAAAGCCTGCGGCTGCGTCATCCCGATGGCGGCAAGGGGGTGACATTTTCCTGCAAGGTGCCGTTCTGACGGCCCCCGTATCATTACGCTGGCGGAATTGTTACGATGCGGGGGTTATATTTGGATATCGGAATACTTATTGATCTGGAATAATTCCAACTTGCAAAAGGAGGGTCAGATGTCCCTGCGAATCAATGAAGTCGTTCCCGATTTCGAGGCCGAAACCAGCGAAGGTCCGATCCGCTTTCACGAATGGATCGGCGACAGCTATGCGATCCTGTTTTCTCACCCGAAGGATTTCACCCCCGTCTGCACCACCGAATTCGGTGCCGTGGCGCAACTGGCCGATGAATGGGCCAAGCGCAATACCAAGGTGATCGGCATCTCCGTTGACAGCGCCGAGGACCACAGGAAATGGAAGGCCGACATCGAGGCCTTCGCCGGCACCAGGGCCAGCTTCCCGATCATCGCCGATGAGGATCTGCGTATTGCCAAGCTCTTCGACATGCTGCCCGCCGATGCCTACCTGCCCGATGGCCGCACCCCGGCAGATACCGCCACGGTGCGCTCGGTCTTTCTGATCGGCCCCGACAAGAAGCTGCGCCTGTCCATGACCTACCCGATGTCGGTGGGCCGCAACTTTGCCGAGGTGCTGCGCGCCCTTGACGCGGTTCAGATGACCGACAACGCACCGCTGGCCGCGCCCGCGAACTGGACCCCGGGCCAGGACGTGATCGTGGCGCTTACCGTCAGCGACGAGGAGGCGCGCGAGAAGTTCGGCGACGTCGATGTGAAACTGCCCTACCTGCGGTTCGTCAAGCCGGCCACCGAATGACGCATCCTTCAGGCGGCCGCCCTGTCGTGGCCGCCTGACAGCCCTGCCCCGCAGGGCTCATTCGCGCATGAGGGGTCAGAGTGGCTCAGTCCACCGCGCGGATCAGCTTGCGTTCCAGCACCCGCAGCACCGGGCGCAGTTCGGGCCCGCGCTTGAGGATGCGCCCGTCCATGCCGATGACCGCATACATGCCCTGGCGCTTGCGCAGGCGGGGGCGCTTCTCGATCCGGTATATCGGGTGCTCGGCGCTGCGGCGGAATACCGAGAATACCGCAGCATCGCGCAGGAACGACATCCCGTAATCGCGCCACTCTCCGGCGGCGACCATCCGGCCGTAAAGTGCAAGGATCTGGCCGAGTTCCGTTCTGGAAAACGATATCCTGTCTGGTGGAGGGGGAGGCTGGCAAAGGGGCGTGGGCGATTGCACATTCATGCAGAAAGACTGGCGGCTTGCCGGGCGGAAATCAAGCCTGCCGTGCATGTGCGCCCCAATCCCCTTCGCCCAGTGCGGGAAATCCACATGCTTCCGTGAAGCGGGGATGCCTCACAGACCATTCGCCATGGCAATGGTGCCATGGCGAGATGGCGGCAGCCCGCCTGCCGTGGTGGCAGGCAGGGCCCGGGTGTCAGTTGCCCTGCTTCGACTTGCCCACCATCGGCACCAGCGTGCTGACGGCAACGGAGGCGATGAGAAGTCCGGCGAGAATCGTGGCCCAGGTCAGGGAGGTGAAGAAGGTGAACCCGAAGACCCAGGGCGAGGCGACGAGCCACAGGCCCAGCACCACGTTCACCCATTCCTCCCACATCCGGAAGGCGAACTGAGCGGCCAGGGCAAACACGACGATCGCGCCGCCGACGATCCACAGGTTCCAGGTGGCCAGGGCCGACAGGCTTTCGCCGGCAGCATCTGCCGGGGGCTGCATGACCCAGGGCGAAATGAATACCCAGGCGCCGAGCACGAGATTCAACCAGTCTTGCCATTTCACTTTCATAGCGTCTCTCCCATGAACGGATGGCTCCACATCACCTGCGTGAAGCCGGGGTGACGATCGGTCCGGGCTTCTTGTCTGGCCTTTCCTCCTTTCCGTCGGAACCGAACGAGGAATACATCATTTCAGATGGCGGCGTCCTGGCATGGATTCAACAACATGCAGGGGCCGGAAGGCAATGATGCAGGTCAAATCGGCGGGCGTGGGGCACTGGCCGGGGGCAACTGCCCATTGATCTTCCCGGCCATGGCGGAAATACTCGCCACGATCCGGCGCCTGCCAAGGGCCCGGTCGTCAGAGCTTCAACCTCGTCTCGAAAGCCAGGACTTCCCATGCCAACGCGCTCTCTTCCCCTATTCGCCGTCCTGATCGACGCCGACAACATCCCCGCGAAATACGCCGAGCCGATCCTCAAGGAGATCACTTCCTTCGGCGAACCGGCGCTGCGGCGCGTCTATGGCGACTGGTCACGGGGCGGGCTCAAGGCGTGGTCCGAGAAGGTGCGCGCCCTGGGACTGATCGCCTATCAGGAGACCTCCAATACCAAGGGCAAGAACGCCTCCGACATCGGGCTGGTGATCGATGCCATGGATATCCTGCATTCGGGGCGCTTCGACGGTTTCGTGCTGGTCTCCTCTGACAGCGATTTCACCCGCCTGGCGGCACGCATCCGCGAAAACGGGCTGGAGGTGATCGGTATCGGCGAGCGCAAGACGCCGGAATCCCTGCGCAATGTCTGCAACCGATTCATATTCCTGGAAAACATCGTGGAAGAGGCCGAGCCGGCGGCGCGCGGCAGGGCGGAGACGAAGCCCGACAAGCTGCCGCCTGAAAAGGCCGCGCCGCTGATCATCGCGGCGATGGAAAAGGTGGATCAGGAGGGCGAGTGGTACCAGCTCGGCCAGCTTGGCCAGACGATCCTGGCCGAACACCCCGATTTCGACACCCGCACCTACGGTTTCAGGAAGTTGTCTGATCTGGTGTGTCAGCTCAAGCGCTTCGAAACCCGTCGGCAGGGCAACGTGCTGGAGGTGCGCCGGCTCGATTAGGGCGCTTCAGGCGCCGTATCGGGCCATGAACATCTCGACCGCTCCGCGGGCGATACGGGCCTTCTCGGCCTCGGAAAATTCGCTCTGGATGCCGAAAATGTATTTCTGGAACAGTTCTGCCTTGCACAGTTCGATGAACTGGTGCGCGGCAAGCGTGGCGTCCTCGATGCGCAGCTCGCCGCGGCTTGCGGCCTCGTCGATGTAGGCGACAAGCGTTTCTTCCGCCACCCGGGTGCCGGAGTTGTAGAAATCGCGCCCCAGTTCGGGGAAACGGTCTGATTCGGCCAGGCAGATGCGGAAGATGCGCAGGGCAAAGCGCGAGGTGAAGAAGCGGATCATGTGATCGGCCGCGGCACGCAATACCTGCGGGGCGGGGGCGGTGGTGTCGATGCTGGCGGTGGCCTCGCTGGCCTGGCGCTCGCATTCGGCGCGGGTAACTTCGGTGAACAGGTGGCGCTTGTCGGGGAAGTAGCTGTAGAGCGTGGCCTTCGAGACACCGGCGGCGCGTGCGATGGCATCTACGCTGGCGCGCTCGAAGCCGTCATCCAGGAACACCTGCCGTGCGCCGGCCAGCACCTGGTCGAACTTGCGGCCCTTCCTGACCTTTTCGCTGACTCCATCCATCCGTTTTCTCGCTCTTGCAGGGGCCTACGATAAACCAGCCGGTTCAGTTGCGGCAAGCCGGTTACATGAATTGCCGCAGGTTCCGTTTCACGTTGATCTCGGCGCTATTTGCAATAACCTTCCCGTGAAGTCGCAACGGAGCAGGCCATGATACCCGGAGTTACATCACGCAAGCGCTTTTCCGATCTTTCCGAGCAGGAAGTGCTGGCACTGGCAATCTCCTCCGAGGAGGATGACGCCCGAATCTACCGCCAGTATGCGGAGATGCTGCGCAAGGATTACCCGGCTTCGGCCAAGGTCTTCGATGGCATGGCCGAGGAAGAGGACGAGCACCGCCGCCGTCTGATCGAGCTGCACAAGAAGCGCTTCGGCGAGGTGATCCCGCTGATCCGGCGCGAGCATGTCTCCGGCTTCTATGCCCGCCGTCCGGTGTGGCTGGTGGAAAACCTTGGGCTGGAGCGCATCCGCGACGAGGCCGAGGCCATGGAGCGCGATGCCGAGCGTTTCTACCGCATGGCCGCCGAGCGCACCACCGATGCCGACACCCGCAAGCTGCTGGGCGATCTGGCCGCGGCCGAGGCCGACCACAAGGAGGCTGCCGACGAACTGGAGCGAAAGCACCTCGACGAGGATACCCGCACGCGCGAGAACCGCGAGGCGCATCGTCAGTTCGTGCTCACCTGGGTGCAGCCGGGCCTGGCGGGGCTGATGGATGGCTCGGTATCCACACTGGCCCCCATCTTCGCCACCGCCTTCGCCACCCAGGACACCTGGACGACCTTCCTGGTGGGGCTTGCGGCCTCGATCGGGGCGGGGATTTCCATGGGGTTCACCGAAGCCGCTTCCGATGACGGGGTGCTTTCGGGCCGGGGGTCGCCCGTCAAGCGGGGCCTTTCCTCGGGGGTGATGACCACCATCGGGGGGCTGGGCCATGCGCTGCCCTATCTGATCGCCGATTTCTGGACGGCCACGATCATCGCCATCATCGTCGTGTTCATCGAGCTGTGGGCCATTGTCTGGATCCAGAACCGTTTCATGGAAACACCGTTCTGGCGGGCCACCTTCCAGGTGGTGCTGGGTGGCGCGCTGGTGTTTGCGGCCGGGGCGTTGATCGGGGCCGGGTAGAACCCGCCCGGCGTCCGTGATAAGCGGCGTCGATGCTCGCGATATTTCTCAAGACGCTGCCGTTCTTTGCGCTGATTGGGCTGGGCTACTGGGCCGGGCGGGTGCGCTTCTTTTCCGAAGAGGCCACCGCCAGCCTGACGAAATTCGTCTTCTATTTCGCGCTCTCGGCGATGCTGTTCCGTTTCGCCGCGCGGCTTTCCCTCGACGAGGTGCTGGACTGGTCCATCGTCGGCGCCTACCTCGGGGCGACAATGGCCGTCTACCTGCTGGTCACGGCCGTGGCCCTGCTGCGCGGCCGCGGGCTGGAGGAGGCGGCGGTCGAGGCGCAGTGCGGGGTGGTCGGCAACGTGGGGTTTCTCGGGGTGCCGATGCTGGTGCTGCTGCTGGGCGAGGCGGCGATCGGCCCGGTGATGCTGGTGATCTCGACCGATCTGATCGTGTTCGGCAGCCTGATCGTGATCCTGATCACCGGCTCGCGCGACGGGCGCATGTCGCCGCGCGTGTTGCGCACGGTGGGGCTGGGGCTGCTGCGCAACCCGATGATCGTCTCCATCGTGGCGGGGCTGGTGTGGTCGTCGCTGTCGCTGCCGGTGCCCGGCCCGTTTGACGAGTTTCTGTCGATACTTGGCGCTGCGGCCACCCCGGGGGCGCTGTTCGCCATCGGCGCCTCGCTGGCCTTCAAGTCGGCCGAGCGGCTTTCGGTGGCCGCCTGGCTGTCGTTCGCCAAGCTGGTGCTGCACCCGGCGGCAGTGGCGGTGGCGGCGATGCTGATCGTGGGCCTCGACAGCTACACCGCCGGGGTGATGATTTCCGCTGCCGCCCTGCCCGTGGCCGGCAACGTCTACATCATCGCCCAGCATTACCGTGTGGCGCCGCAGCGGGCCTCGGCCTCGATCCTGATTTCCACCGTGGCCTCGATCGTCACCCTTTCGGTGGTGATCGCCCTGGTCGGAGGGGCGGGCGGGCCATGATCTATGTCGATGCCGATGCCTGCCCGGTAAAGGCCGAAGCCGAGCGGGTGGCCACCCGCCACGGTGTGAAGCTGTTCTTCGTCTCCAACGGCGGGCTCAGGCCCTCGGCCAACCCGCTGGTCGAGATGGTCTTCGTGCCCGAAGGCCCCGATATGGCCGACATGTGGATCGCCGAACGCGTCGGGCCGGGCGACGTGGTCGTCACCGGCGACATTCCCCTTGCTGCGAAGTGCGTGGAGGCCGGGGCGCGGGTACTGAAGCACAACGGCGAGGTGCTGACGCTGGCCAATATCGGCAACATTCTTGCTACCCGCGACCTGATGGCCGACCTGCGCGCCGCCGATCCCTTCCGCCAGGGTGGCGGGCGGGGCTTTACAAGGGCCGACCGCTCGCGCTTTCTGGAGGCGCTGGAGCGGGCAGTACGTGCCGCGGCCATGGAGAAGCGAAGATGAACATCGAGATCGTCCCCCGTGCCGAGTGCGAGCCCCTGCTCGACTGGCTGGAACTGACGAAGGCACTGGAGGCCGGCCACCGGCTGGCACGCGCCGAGATCGGCGACACCTTCCTTTATCGCGATCCCGACACGCTGCTTTCTCGTGCGGCCTGGATCAGCGGGTTGGGGCTGGCGGTGAAATCCGCCACCATCTTTCCGGGCAACACCGCCCGGGGAAAGCCCGGCGTCAATGGCGGGGTCTGCCTCTATTCCGATAACGACGGCATGCTGGAGGCGCTGCTCGATTTTCACCTCGTCACCAAGTGGAAGACCGCCGGCGACAGCCTGCTGGCCGCGCTGCGGCTGGCACGGCGGGATTCGCGCCGGATCCTGATCATCGGGGCGGGCAGCGTGGCGCGCTCGCTGCGCGAGGCCTATGCGGCGGGCTTCCCCGGGGCCCGCTTCACCGTCTGGAACCGCAGCCGCGCCGCGGCCGAGCGGCTGGTAGCCGACTGGCCCGGCACCGAGGTGGCCGATGATCTGGAAAGGGCGGTGCGCGCCGCCGACATCGTGACCGCCGCGACGATGACGAAATCCCCCCTGATCCGGGGCGAGTGGCTGCGCCCCGGCCAGCACGTGGACCTGATCGGGGCCTACCGCCCCGACATGCGCGAGGCCGATGATACGGCGATCTCCCGTGCTCTCGTGTTCGTGGACAGCCGCGAGACCACCCTCGACCATATCGGAGAGCTCAAGACGCCGCTGGAGGCCGGCACCATCACCCGCGATGCGATCATCGCCGATTTCTACGATATCCCGAAGGGGTTGTTCATCCGCACCTCCGACGACGAGATCACCCTGTTCAAGAACGGCGGCGGCGCGCATCTGGACCTGATGACAAGCCGTTACATCCTGGAAAGATGGCAGGCTCGCTGAAGCCCGGTCCCCTGCCCGGACGTCAAGAGACTTGATCGAAACGCGATTTTCTCCCTAGGCTGAACCTGCGAACAGGATCCAGGGAGGAAACGCATTGCTTTTGGAAACGCCGTTATGGCGGCAGACGCCGCCTGCCATATTCCCGGTCAGTCTCGGTTTCATGACCCTGGCGCTGGGCTGGAGGAATGCCGCCGATCATCTGCCCCCCATTCCGCGCGACATCGGAGACCTGATGCTGGGCGTGTCGACCGCCTATTTCATCTGGTTCTTGATGTTCTATGCCGTCAAGGTGCTGGCCCGGCCACGGGTGCTGATGGAAGACATGCGCACCCCCCCGGCCCGGGCCGGGATCGCCGCCATGGCGATGTCGATGATGGTCCTGGCCGCGGCCTTGCTGCCACTGGATGTCTCGGTGCCGCCGGTGTGGTGGACAGGCGTGATCTTGCAGATCGCCGCCAGCGCCGTGGTGCTGGTCGCCATCTGGAAGGATCCGCCCGAGAAGCGCCATTTTTCCCCCTTCCAGTATTTCACCTTCGTCGGCCCGGTGGTGGGCCCGCTTGCCGGTATCCCGCTGGGTTACGTGCGCGAGAGCCTCTGGCTGATCACGGCGGCCCTGATCGCCTGGGTCATCATCACCGTCGGCATATTCGCCACCATCAGACGCGACCCGATCCCCGAACGTCTGCGTCCGTCGGTGATGCTCTTTCTCGCCCCGATCTGCCTGTTTGCGCTGGGCTACGGCAGCCTGGGATACCTGAACGCCTTTGCCTTCTTCTACTGGCTGGGCAACGGGGTAATGGTCGTCCTGCTGTTCATGGTGCCCTGGATGATCAGGGGCGGCTACTCACCGGCCTGGGCCGCCTTCGCCTTTCCGGTTGGCGCCTTTCTGAACGTGCAGGTGCTGGCCCATCTGCTCGGCTACAAGCTCTGGCCGGTGATCGGCATCTACGCCACCATGGCGCTGGGCACGCCGCTGGTTCTGTGGCTCGCCTACCGTTTCATGATGTGCTGGGTGACCGGCGAACTGGCGCGCGAATCCCACGCCGCCATCGCCTGATGGCGAAAAGGGCAAGAGACGGGACGATCGGCGCTTTTCTTGCCGGGCCGGTGCGATTAACTGGTGGCGATGGCAGGACGCATGCAGGAAGCCTACGACGCCGCCGTGGGGGCGGGCGAGATTGCGCCGGATCCGGCGCAGATCGCGGCCTTGCCTGCATTCGACCGCCTGCTTGAACATCTCGACAGGCCGCGCCCGCGCGGCCTGCGGGGGCTGTTCGCCAGATCCGAACGCGCGCCCGGCGGGCTTTACCTCTGGGGCGGGGTGGGGCGCGGCAAGTCGATGCTGATGGAGATGTTTCTGCGCCTGGTGGAGGCCCCTGCCCGGCGGGTGCATTTCCATGTCTTCATGCAGGAAATCCATGCCGGCATGAAAGAGGCGCGCCAGAGAGGCGAGGACGATGCGCTGCGTCCGGTGGCCGGGGCCATCGCCGCGCGGCTGCGCCTGCTGGCCCTGGACGAGATGGAAATCACCGATATCGCCGATGCGATGATCGTCGGGCGCCTGTTCGAGGCGCTGCTGGGCGCGGGGGTGGTGATCGTCACCACCTCGAACCGCCCTCCGGACGATCTTTACAAGGACGGGCTCAACCGGCAGCTTTTCCTGCCCTTCATCGCATTGCTGAAGGAACGCATGGAGGTCCACCACCTGGCCTCGGAAACCGACCACCGGCAGGAAAGGTTGGCAGGGGAGCAGGTCTACTTCACCCCCAATGATGCCAGGGCACGTGCCCGGATCGAAGCCCTCTGGCAGGACCTTGGCGGCGGGGAATGCGCGCCGCTGGTGCTGAAGGTGCACGGGCGGGATGTGGAACTTCCCCGCTATTGCGACGGGGTGGCGCGCGCAGCCTTCTGGGAGCTGTGCGCCCGCCCCCTCGGGGCCGCCGACTACCTTGCCATCGCCAATGCGGTGCGGGTGCTGATCCTGGAGGACGTGCCGCGGCTGTCGCGCTCCAACTTCAACGAGGCGCGGCGCTTCGTGGTGCTGATCGATGCGCTTTATGAAGCGAAGGTTCGGCTGATCATGAGCGCGGCGGACGTGCCGGAAAACCTTTACGTTGAAGGCGAAGGAGCATTCGAATTCGAGCGCACCGCCAGCCGCCTGCGCGAGATGCAAAGTGCCGGCTGGGCGGAGAACTGAGGCGTCGCAGGGGGCTGCCCGCCCCCTCTGCGCGCCAGCGCGCATTCACCCCCGGGAAGTATTTTCCGGACAGAAGAAGCAGGCAAAGGGCTGTCTCAGCCGTTTTCCCGCAGCACATGGCCGGCAAGATACAGCGAGCCGCAGATCAGGATGCGAGCCTCGGGGTGAGATGTGGCGATGGCGGTGACGGCATCGGCCACGGTCTCGGCCGTTTCGGCCCTCAGGCCCACGCGGAGGGCGGCGGCGCGGGTTTCTGCGGCCGGCAGGGTGGCTTGCGCCTCGGGGATGGAAACCGCGTGCAGCGATTGCGCAATTGCCGCCAGCGGGCGCAGGTAGCCGGTGACATCCTTGGTGTTCAGCATGCCGCAGACCATGTGCAAGGGCCGCCGCGGCAGGCGCGACAGCGCCTCGGCCAGTGCTGCCCCGGCAGCCGGGTTGTGCCCGCCGTCGAGCCACAGCTCGGCCCGCGCGGCAGCCCTCACCAGCGGGCCGGTGCGCAGCCGTTGCAGGCGGGCGGGCCAGGCGGCGCGGGTGAGCGCGGCCTCGCAGGCGGTTTCGTCAAGTCCCAGCTGGCGCAGGGCGGCAATGGCGATGCCGGCATTGTGCACCTGATGCGCCCCGATCAGCCGGGGCATGGGCAGATCCAGCAGGCCGGTTTCGTCCTGATAGACGAGGCGGCCGTGTTCTTCGGCGACATGCCAGTGCTGGCCATGGGCCAGCAGCGGCACGCCGAGGCGTGCGGCGTGCGCCTCGATCACCTCGAGCGCCTCTCGCGGCTGGGGGCCGACGATACAGGGCACGCCGCGCTTCATGATCCCGGCCTTTTCCCCGGCGATCTCGGGCAGGGTCTCGCCCAGGTATTGCTGATGGTCGATGGAAATGGGGGTGATGATCGTCAGTTCCGGGCGTTCGATCACGTTGGTGGCGTCGAGCCGCCCGCCCAACCCCACTTCGAGCAGCAGGAAATCGGCGGGGGTGCGCGAAAAGGCCAGCAGGGCGGCGGCGGTGGTGATCTCGAAATAGGTGATGTCGGCGCCACCGTTGGCCGCCTCGCATTCGTCGAGGATGGCGGTCAGGGCGTGCTCGGAGATCAGTTCTCCGGCCAGGCGGATGCGTTCGTGAAAGCGGGCGAGATGCGGCGAGGTATAGGCGTGCACGCGCCGGCCGGCGGCCTCCAGCCCGGCGCGCAGCATCGCCTGGGTGGAGCCCTTGCCGTTGGTGCCCGCGATATGGATCACCGGCGGCAGGGCGCACTCGGGGTGGTCCAGGGCGGCCAGCAGCCGCCACATGCGATCGAGCGTGAGGTCGATGATCCTGGGATGCAGTGACATCATCCGTTCGAGGATGACGTCCGAGCCGGCGGCCCTCACTTCCCGGTTTCCGCCTGCGCCTGTTCCTGCACGCCCTCTTGCGGAGAGGGCAGATCTCCCTTGATGGCGGGCGGGAGGGCCAGCAGCATCCGGGTGATGTTGATCAGCTCGTCGCGCAGGTTCTTGCGGTGGGTCACCCGATCCAGCATGCCGTGGTCGAGCAGGTACTCGGCCCGCTGGAAGCCCTCGGGCAGTTTCTCGCGGATGGTCTGCTCGATCACCCGCGGTCCGGCGAAACAGATCAGCGCGTTGGGTTCGGCGATGTGGACATCTCCCAGCATGGCGTAAGAGGCCGTCACGCCCCCCGTGGTGGGGTGGGTGAGCACGACGATATAGGGCAGGCCCGCCTCCTTGAGCATCCGCACCGCCACGGTGGTGCGCGGCATCTGCATCAGGCTGAGGATACCTTCCTGCATCCGCGCCCCCCCGGCTGCGGAAAACAGGATCAGAGGGCGTTTCATTTCCACCGCCCGCTCTGCGGCGGCGATGATGGCGTTGCCCACATACATGCCCATCGAGCCGCCCATGAAGGAGAAATCCTGCGCTGCGGCCACGATCGGGGTGCGCCCGATCTCGCCCTCGGCCACCAGCATCGCTTCCTTCTCGCCGGTGGTTTTCTGGGCGGCCTTCAGCCGGTCGGGGTATTTCTTCTGGTCGCGGAACTGCAGCGGATCGGCGATCGGCTGGGGAACGTCGATTTCCGTGAAGATCCCGCCGTCGAACAGGGCCTTGAAGCGCTCACGCGGCCTGAAGGCCATGTGATGATCGCAGTTGGTGCAGACGTTGAGATTTTCCGCCAGCTCGCGGTGAAACAGCATGGTGCCGCACTCAGGACACTTGGTCCACAGGTTCTCGGGCACTTCCCGGCGCGAGAACAGCGAGTTGATCTTGGGGCGGACGTAGTTGGAAATCCAGTTCATGCGGGCGCCAGTCTGTCTGCGTTCTGCCCCCGAGATAAGAGCATGGAAGCGGAAATGCAATCAGCGTTGCAGCACCCGGCGCAGGATGGCCCAGGCAAGAAGCATGATCGCGGTATCCATTGCCAGCAGTCCCGGCAGGAGGGTGCCGTCGCCCGCGCCATAGGGGGTGCGCCACAACGACAGGCCGGTGATCGTGCCGTCCAGGGACAGGACGAGAATCGCCATCACGTTGTTGGCGAAGTGAAAGCCCCAGGCCGCTCCGATGCTGCCGGTGATGCGGGTCAGGTCGGCGACGAGCAGGGCGAACAGGAAGGTCGCGCCCACCACAAGCCAGGTATTGGGGCCGTTGGTGGCCGGATCGTAATGGGCCAGCCCGAAGACGAGGCCGGGCAGCCCCATCCACACCAGCGGAGAGCGAAAGCGGGCCGCCAGCTGCTGAAGCAGGTAGCCGCGGAACACCAGCTCTTCCGCCCCGGTCTGCAGCGCCAGCCCGGCAAGGCCCGGAATCAGCAGCACAAGCCAGGTGCCGAATTGCAGGTTCGGCACCACGTCGAAGATCAGCGTCCAGATCGAAAGCGCTACGGCGTTGATGGCCGCCACCACCGCAGCCGCGACAAGGAAATCGCGGTGCACCTGTGCCGGCGGGCCGAACAGGGTGATGGCGCGGCGCCGGTGTACCAGCCGCACCGCGGCCACCGGCCCCAGGGCCATGCCGGCAAAGCCGCTCAGCAGCAGGAACACCCCGCGGGGCGTGTCGGCCCGGCTCATCTCGATGGCGATGTGGCTGGCCCGCTCGGCCCCGAGCAGCAGCCACAGCAGGCCGAAGATGGCAGCAAAGCCGGTCACCGAAAGCGCCGCCACAATCGCCCCCCCGAGGATCAGGCGCCAGATCTGCGCCCTGAGCCGGGCCGGGGCCAGGTAGCGTTCGAGGCGCGGGGTCATCATGGCGGCTCTCCGGTGTTGCTTCCGGTGCATCCTAAAGGCCTGTCCGGCCCTTGTGAATCGCTCATCCCCACACTATTCCGGGGGCCAGGCCAGACGAGGGAGGGAGAGCCATGCGCAACACCAGATATGACAAGAGCAAGCTGCCGAGCCGCCACGTGACGGAAGGGCCCGAGCGCGCACCGCATCGCTCCTACCTCTATGCGATGGGGCTGGCCGAGGAAGAGATCGCCCAGCCCTTCGTCGGCGTTGCCACCTGCTG
>JALSGY010000111.1 GCA_026982515.1 Paracoccaceae bacterium | reverse complement strand
GCCAGGGCTCATTGAGCCATCCGGCAGAGAAGCACTTGCGGCGCGCCTTCGGGCGCGCCGTTTTCATTTGTGGAAAATGAAGGAGATTCCGGCTAATCTTTTCATCATTGGAAACAGATCACAGGCGAGTATCCGCATGTCGAGCAAAACCACGGCGGCGAGGAAGCCGGCCAGCAAGCGCACCGGCAAGGCCCGGGCGGCCACCACAACGGCTGGAAAGAGCGCCGCCAGGGGCGCCAGGGCAAAGGCCGCTGCGCCCCGCAAGTCTGCAACCGCGGCGAAAGCGAAGAAGGCCACCGCCGGGAAGGCCACCCCCGCGGCTGCGCCCGAAGCCGCCGTGAAGCCCGTGCCTGCCCCGCAGGAGGCGCCCGCGGTGACCCCGGTGCCGGTGATCCGGCGCAAGGAGATGGTGGAGCGCATTGTCGCCCGTTCGGGCCTGAAGGCGAATGCGGTGAAATCGGTGCTGGACCCGCTCCTGCGCGAGATGGGCGAGGCGCTTTCGCGCGGCGAGGTGCTCTCGTTGCAGCCCCTGGGCAAGCTGATGGTGAACCGCCGCAAGCAGGTGGCGGGCGGCGAGGTGATGATCTGCAAGCTGCGGCGCAAGACTCCGGAAAAGAATGGGCCTCAGCCACTTGCGAAGCCCGCCGAGTAGCGCTAGATACCCCGCCGACGGGTGATTAGCTCAGTGGTAGAGCGCTTCGTTCACATCGAAGATGTCGGGGGTTCAAATCCCTCATCACCCACCAGAATTCCGGGGGCGCGGGCCGGCAGGCCGCGCCCTTTTTCGGCTGCTGTCGGCCGGACCCTGGCCCCGAACCGTCCGCCCCCCTGCCCGGGCGGGGCTTGAACCGCACCGCGTGTCGCGTTAAACGCCGGCCGGCGGGTGATTAGCTCAGTTGGTAGAGCGCTTCGTTTACACCGAAGATGTCGGGAGTTCGAGTCTCTCATCACCCACCATGCCCTCTGCCTGTCGCCGGATGTGCCCCTCTTTCTGCCCCGCACGGCCTTGAAACCGGCTTCCGCCGCCACGAAATCGCCATCGGGGCGGAATATGCTGTCAGTTGCGCTTGACGGCCTCGCCAAGCGGCCATAGAACGCCCCACACGTTCGGGTCCAGCCCGGGCGGGCAGTGAGCGGTTGTAGCTCAGTTGGTTAGAGTACCGGCCTGTCACGCCGGGGGTCGCGGGTTCGAGCCCCGTCAACCGCGCCACCGCTGCCCGACCGAAATGGCCCGAAAGGCTGCGCGGTTGTAGCTCAGTTGGTTAGAGTACCGGCCTGTCACGCCGGGGGTCGCGGGTTCGAGCCCCGTCAACCGCGCCATCACCCTATTTTCGAGAATATCATGTGGTCCGGGCCGGGCCTGCCCGGCGGGCGGTGTGTTCGGCCTCGGGCCGTGCCATCGTGCTGCGAGATACAGTTATATTCACAAAACTGAATATAATGCTTGACCCCGGCCCCGATCCGGGTTTCATCGCTGCCATGACCTTTCTTGACCGAATCCCGCTCTCTTCTCTCGTCCTGGTCGTCGCCCTTCTGGGACTGGCGCCGTTTTTCCCCGAACCCCATGTGTGGGAGAAGCTCAGGATGCTGGCCGCGGGGCAGCTGAGCCGCGGCATCGACATCTTCGATCTTTTCCTGCATGGCACGCCGTGGCTTGTGCTGCTGGCGAAGCTGGCGCGCCTGGGTCTTGCCCGGAGGTCCCCCGATGCTTGAACTGATCGATCAGATGCCGTTGTCCTATGCGGTGCTCGCGGCGCTGACGCTGGGGCTTGCCCCCTTCTTCCCCGAGCCGCACATCTGGGAGAAGATCAAGATGATCCGCGCGGGCACCCTGAAGCGCCCGATCGACATCTTCGATTTCCTCCTGCACGCCGCGCCCTTCGTCCTGCTGGCGGTCAAGCTGGTGCGCCTGTAACGGCGGCCCGGGCCGTTCAGCCCGTCAGCGCGGCCAGGATCCGCGCCCAGCTGCGCGTGCCCTTGTGGAAGCTTTCGAGATCGTATTTCTCGTTGGGCGAGTGGATTGCGTCGTCGTCCTTGCCGAAGCCGATCAGCATCGCGTCCATGCCGAGGATTTCCTTGAACAGCCCGGCAATCGGGATCGAGCCGCCGCAGCCGACATAGGCCGCCGGGCGCGGCCATTCCTCTGACAGCGCCTGGCGGGCCTTCTCGAAGGCCGGATCGTCGGTTGACATCTGCGAGGCCGGCGCCGCCCCGTGGCCGAGAAACTCCACCTCGCAGTCGGGCGGCAGCAAGGAGCGCACATGGGCGCGGAAGGCCTTGCGGATCTCGTGCGGGTCCTGGCGGCCCACCAGGCGGAAGCTGATCTTGGCCGAGGCCCGGGCCGGCAGCACCGTCTTGAAGCCCTCGCCGGTGTAGCCTCCGGTGATCCCGTTCACCTCGCAGGTGGGGCGCGACCAGATCATCTCGAGCACCGAGCGCCCCTTCTCGCCAGCCGGCTGCGACAGCCCGACCTCGCGCAGGAAGCCCTCCTCGTCGAAGCCGATGGCCTGCCACTGGTCCAGGATCTCCTGCGGCATCTCCGGCACCCCGTCGTAGAAGCCGGGCAGGGTGATGCGCCCCTGCTCGTCGTGAAGGCTGGCGATGATGCGCGCCAGCACCCTGGCGGGATTGACCGCCGCGCCGCCGTACATGCCCGAGTGCAGGTCCTTGTCGGGGCCGGTGATGGTGAGCTCCTCGGCCAGCAGCCCGCGCAGCATGGTGACGATGGCAGGGGTGTCCTCCCCCACCAGTCCGGTGTCGCAGATCAGCGCGATGTCGCCGCGCAGTTCGTCGGCATGGCGGCGCATGAAGGGCACCAGCGAGGGCGAGCCCGATTCCTCTTCGCCTTCGAGGAAGACGGTGATCCGGCAGGGCAGGGCCCCGTGCACCGCCTTCCAGGCGCGGCAGGCCTCGATGAAGGTCATCAGCTGGCCCTTGTCGTCCGAGGCCCCGCGCCCGCGGATCACCTTGCCCTTCGGGGTGTCTTGCACCGCCGGGTCGAAGGGCGGGCGCTGCCACTCATCGATCGGGTCCACGGGCTGCACGTCGTAATGGCCGTAGAATACCAGATGCGGGCCGCCCTCGCCGCCATGAGCCACCACCATCGGGTGGCCCGGGGTAGGGTGCTTGTGCGCGGAAAAGCCGATGCTGGCGAGATCGGCCACCAGCCAGTCGGCGGCAAGCTCGCATTCCCTTGCATGGGCCGGATCGGTGGAGATCGAGGGAATGCGCAGAAGCTGCAGCAGCCGTTCGGTGGCCTGGGGCAGTTCGTTGTCGAGGCGGACGAGCACGTCGTCGAGGTTCATGCGCACAACTCCTGAGGCTTTTCGCGTCACGTTATCAGGGGGAATTGCCCTGTCCAGTACAATGAGATACCAGCGCCCGGCGCGGCTTGACCGAGGTCAATTTTCTGCAGTGCGGTCCGGGGTATGGATGGGAAAGGCCAGTCGGCACCTGCTGGGCGCGTCATATGGTATCGGCGCGCAGTTTGGTGTGGCTTTTTGCGCCGAACATGCGTAAGGCATATGAAAATCTGAATATATGGCCTCGGGGGAGAGACCGTTGAATTACGAAGACAGGCTTGAAGAAGCCATCGACCGGCTGCACCAGGAGGGGCGCTACCGCACCTTCATCGATATCGAGCGGCTGAACGGCTCCTTTCCCCATGCGGTCTGGCATCACCCCGACGGGGAAGACCGCCGGATTACCGTCTGGTGCGGCAATGATTACCTCGGCATGGGCCAGCATCCGGCGGTGCTTTCGGCCATGCACGAGGCGATCGAACGTTCCGGCGCGGGCTCTGGCGGCACCCGCAACATTTCGGGCACCACCATCTACCACAAGCAGCTGGAGGCCGAGCTGGCCGATCTGCACCGCAAGGAGGCGGCGCTGCTGTTCACCTCGGCCTATATCGCCAACGATGCCACGCTTTCCACGCTGCCGAAGCTGTTTCCCGGCCTGATCATCTATTCGGACGAGCTCAACCATGCCTCGATGATCGAGGGCATCCGCCGCAACGGCGGGGCCAAGCGCATCTTCCGCCACAACGACGTGGCGCATCTGCGTGAGCTGCTCGCCGCCGATGATCCGGACGCGCCCAAGCTGATCGCCTTCGAATCGATCTACTCCATGGACGGCGATTTCGGCCCCATCGAGGAAATCTGCGATCTGGCCCGGGATTTCGGCGCGCTGACCTATCTGGACGAGGTTCATGCGGTGGGCATGTACGGCCCCCGCGGCGCCGGCGTGGCCGAGCGCGACGGGCTGATGGGCCGCATCGACATCATCAACGGCACCCTGGCCAAGGCCTACGGGGTGCATGGCGGCTATATCGCGGCCAGCGCGAAAATGGTCGATGCCATCCGCTCCTACGCGCCGGGCTTCATCTTCACTACCTCGTTGCCGCCGGCAGTGGCGGCCGGCGCGGCGGCCTCGGTGCGCCATCTCAAGGGCGACCGGGAAATCCGGGATCTGCACCAGAGCCGGGCAAGGACGCTGAAGATGCGCCTCAAGGCGC
>JALSGY010000110.1 GCA_026982515.1 Paracoccaceae bacterium | reverse complement strand
ATGATGCCGAAAGTGTCGAAGAAGGCGTAGACGGCATTGATCACCAGCAGGAAGAAGGTGGTGGGCGAGATCAGCGGGAAGATGATCGTCCAGAAACGCCGGATCGGCCCCGCCCCGTCGATCGCCGCCGCCTCGATCACCGAGCGCGGGATCGCCTGCATCGCCGCGAGGTAGAACAGGAAGTTGTAGGCCACCTGCTTCCACGAGGCGGCCATGATCACCAGCGCCATCGCCTGTCCGCCGCGCAGCTGGTGATTCCACTCGTAGCCGAGCATTTCGAGCCCGTAGGCGAGAATGCCCAGGGTGGGGTTGAACATGAACACCCACAGCGCCCCGGCCAGCACCGGCGCGATGGCATAGGGCCAGATCAGCAGCGTGCGGTAGACGGTGGCACCGCGGATCACCCGGTCGGCAAAACCGGCCAGCACCAGCGAGAACGACATCGACACGAAGGCCACCGCCAGCGAGAAGAAGGCGGTGCGCTTGAAGGCGCCGAGATACTGGTCATCGCGGAACAGGGCCTGGAAGTTCTCGAACCAGACGAATTCGGTGGACAGGCCGAAGGCATCCTCGACCAGCATCGACTGCCACAGCGCCTGGCTGGCCGGCCAGATGAAGAACACCAGCGTGATGACGATCTGTGGGGCCACCAGCAGGTAGGGCAGCACCGAAGGCGGGAAATGGACACGTTTCAGCAACGCCGGCTCTCCGAATGACGGCCCATGCCGCCCCGCGCAGGCAGGGCGGCATGGCGTTTCTTGTCGTCAGCGATCTACCTTACCGAGCGCTCGAACTTGCGCAACAGCACGTTGCCGCGCTCGACGGCCGAGTCCATGGCCTCCTTCGCGGTCTTGTCGCCGGCCCAAAGCGCTTCCATCTCTTCGTTGATGATGTCGCGGATCTGGACGAAGTTGCCGAAGCGCAGGCCCTTCGAGGCGGGCGTCGGCGTGTTCAGGCTGAGCTGCCTGATCGCCGTGTCGGTGCCCGGGTTGCTTTCATAGAAACCCTGTTCCTTGGACAGCTCATAGGCGGCGGTGGTGATCGGAACATAGCCGGTCTCCTGGTGCCACCAGGCCTGAACCTCGGGCGAGGACAGGTAGTTGAGGAACCTGGCCACGCCCTCATACTCGGCCTCGGGACGGCCCTTGAGCACCCACAGCGTGGCGCCGCCGATGATCGAGTTCTGCGGCGCATCCGCCACGTCGGTGTCCAGCGGCAGCATGGTCTGGCCGAAGTTGAACTTGGCCTGGCTCTTGATACCGCCGTAATAGGCCGAGGAGTTCAGCCACATGCCGCATTCGCCGCCGGTGAACATCGGCAGGCTGTCGCCGCGCCGGCCGCCATAGACGAACAGGTTGTCCTTCTGCCAGTCGGCGATCTTCTGCAGCCGGTTTTCCACCGCGTCGTTGTTGAAGGTCAGCTCGGCGTCGAACCCGGCAAAGCCGTTTTCCTTCGTGCCCATCGGGATGTTGTGCCAGGCCGAGTAGTTCTCGATCATCACCCAGGACTGCCAGCCGAAGGAGAAGCCGCATTTCATTCCGTTGTCGACCAGCTTCTGGGAAGCTTCCTTCACCTCATCCCAGGTGGTGGGAATCTTGGCGCCGGCGGCATCGAGGGCATCCTTGTTGTACCACAGCACCGGGGTGGAGCTGTTGAACGGCATCGACAGCAGCTTGCCCTCGGGCGTCTGGTAGTAGGAAATCACCGCCGGCAGGAAGGCATCCTTGTCGAACGGCTGGCCGGTGTCGGCCATCAGGTCCTCGACCGGATAGACAGCCCCCTCGGCGGCCATCATGGTAGCGGTGCCGACCTCGAACACCTGCACGATCGCCGGCTGCTCGCCGGCCCGGAAGGCGGCGATGGCGGCGGTCATGGTTTCGGTGTAGTTGCCCTTGTAGACCGGCACGATCTTGTAGTCGGACTGGGTGGCGTTGAAGTCGGCAGCGATCTTGTCGACCCGTTCGCCGTTGACGCCGCCCATGGCGTGCCACCATTGCACCTCGACCGCCTGCCCGTAGGCGGTGGTGGCAATGGACAGAGCCAATGTCGAGGCGGCAAGTCCCAATGTGACGTGTTTCATGAATTCTTCCTCCCGGATGTTGAACGAAGCAAAGACATGGCCGGCTTTGCGGACCCGCCCGCGAGGCCGGCAATCCGCCTTTCCCCCGGAAAGAAAAACACGGGGCGAACCATAATTCAATTGAAAGTTTCATGACGAAAAATATAATGCATTGTTATAATTTGATACGTCGCCCGGACCTCCCCTCATGGCCATCCGCCTCAGACAGCTCGAAGCCTTCCGCGCGGTGGCCCGATCGGGCAACATCACCCGCGCCGCGGAGCAGATGGACATCTCGCAGCCTGCCGTCTCGCGGCTGTTGCGCGACTTCGCACAAGAGGTGGGGTTCGAGCTTTTCCAGCGCCGCGAGGGGCGGCTGGTGCCCACCCAGGAGGCCCGCTATCTGCTCGCCGAGGCCGAGCGCCTGCTGGCCTCTGTCCACCGGCTGGAGGAGCTGACCAAGGATGTCACCGAGCGCAAGGCCGGGCATCTGCGAATCGCCTGCCTGCCGGGCTTTGCCACCAGCCATCTGCCGGGGGTGGTGGCGCGATTCCTCAAGGAGCGCCCCGGCGTCACCGTCACCATCGAGCCCGACCGCCCCGAGCGGATCCTCGAATGGATCATCGGCGAGCAGTACGATTTCGGCATCACCGACGGCTTCTCCGGCCACCCGGCGGTGCAGAGCCAGAACATGAACATGCGCACCGTGTGCATCCTGCCGCGCGGCCACCGGCTGGCCGCGGCAGACGAGATCTGGCCCGAAGAGCTGGCCCGCGAGCGGATGATCCACACCCGCCGCGACAGCGTCTTCTACCGCGAGCTGGAGGCGCGCTTCCTCGAACGCGGCCTCGCCCTGCCCTCGCTGATCGAGGTGCGCCAGTTCACCGCCGCCTGCATGCTGGTGGCAGAGGGAATCGGAGTTTCGGTGGTCAGCGAGCTGGATGCGCGCGAATACGAAAGCCGCGGGCTGGTGATCCGCCCCTTCCGCCCCGATCTGCCGCACCGCCTCACCCTGCTCAACCCCACCCACACGCCGATGTCGATGATCACGCTGGAATTCATGGAGGCCTTCCGCGCCAGCCTCGAGCCCTACCTGGCGAATGACGACTGAGCGACCGAAGCGGCGGGCGCCGACCTAGTCCAACGTCCGCCGGTAGCGGCGCAGCGCCACCGCCACGATCACCACCATGATCAGGACGATCGCGATCATGTCGCGGGTGATGTCCGGCCCCTCCACCCGCCAGGTGGAAAGCCCCACCTGGCGCGGAATCTCCAACGCCGGACCCGAGATCGTCTTCCTGCCGTGGGCAATGTAGGCGATGTGATCGCACTGCACCGCCTCGTCCATGTAATGGGTGGAGACCAGCACCGTGACGCCGGTCTCGGCCAGCCGGCGGATCTCGTCCCAGAAATCGCGCCGCGCCTTTGGATCGACCCCGGCGGTGGGCTCGTCGAGCAGCAGCAGACGGGGCTCGTGCATCAGGCAGGCGGCCAGCACCAGGCGCTGCTTCCCCCCCGACAGGGTGCCCGCCAGCTGGATGGCCCGGCCCGCCAGGCCAAGGTGCTCCAGCGCCCTGTCCACCCGCCCGCGCCGACCCTTGAGCTTGTACATCCGGGCCATGAAATCGAGGTTCTCGCGGATCGTCAGATCCTCGTAAAGCGAAAACCTCTGGGTCATGTAACCGATGTTCTCCTTGATCTTCATCGGCTCCGTGAGGATGTCGAAACCGAGGCACTGGCCCTCGCCCTCGTCAGGGATCAGCAGGCCGCACATGATGCGTATGGTGGTGGTCTTGCCGCTGCCGTTGGGGCCGAGAAAGCCGTAGATGGTGCCTTTGGGCACGTTCATGTCAAAGTGATCGACCACCACCTTGCCACCGAACGACCTGGTCAGCCCGTGCACCGATATGGCGTATTCGTCGCTGGCGCTCACGGCAGGCGCCTCAGGGTGACGGGCTGGCCCGGCAGAAGCGGCGCCTCGCCCAGCAGGCGCCCCTCGGCCCGGAACACCAGCCGGGCCCGTTCGTCGCGGCTGTAGATGAACGGCGGCGTGTACTGCGGGTCCGAGGCCAGGCGGGTGATTTCGGCGCGCAGCCCCTCCGGACAGGCATCGCAGCCAAGAGCCAGCTTCTGGCCGATGGCAAATTCCGCGCGCTCCGGCTCGGGGATGAAGGACAGCACCTTCAGCTCGCCCGGGGGCAGGATGGCGACGGCCGGCGCGCCGGTCCCCATCACCTCGCCCTCGTCGAAGAACACCTTGTCCACCAGCCCGGTGACCGGTGCCAGGACCAGCCTCTCGTCCAGTTCGGAACGGGCCCGCTCGGCCTCGGCCCGTGCCGCCTCCAAGGTGGCCTGCGCGGCAACCAGGCGGGCCTCGCGGGCCGGCAGTTCGGCCACCGGCGCAAGGGCGTGGTGATGCAGGTCCGGCGCCGCCGGACCCGACCAGGCGCCCCTCACACCC
>JALSGY010000109.1 GCA_026982515.1 Paracoccaceae bacterium | reverse complement strand
ACCGGCGGCGGTCATCGCGGTGGCCGACCCGATCAAGGAAAGCACGCCGGAGGTGATCAAGGCGCTGCATGAGCTTGGCAAGAAGGTGGCGATGATCACCGGTGACAACCGCGGCACGGCGCAGGCCATCGCGCGCGAGCTGGGCATCGACCACGTGGTGGCCGAGGTGCTGCCCGAGGGCAAGGTCGAGGCGCTGCATCGCTTGCGCGAGGGCGGCGAGAAGCTGGCCTTCGTGGGCGACGGCATCAATGACGCCCCGGCGCTGGCCGAGGCCGATGTGGGCATCGCCATCGGCACCGGCACCGACATCGCCATCGAAAGCGCCGACGTGGTGCTGATGTCCGGCGATCTGCGCGGCGTGGTCAATGCCTTCGACATCAGCCAGAAGACCATGCGCAACATCCACCAGAACCTGTTCTGGGCCTTCAGCTACAACACCATCCTGATCCCGGTGGCGGCTGGCGTGCTCTATCCGCTCTGGGGGGTGCTGCTCTCGCCGATGCTGGCGGCCTTCGCGATGGCGATGTCCAGCTTCTTCGTGCTGTCGAACGCGCTGCGCCTGCGCTGGGTGAAACCGGCGGTGGCGGAGGAGGCCCCCTCCGCCCCCGCCCCGGTTGCGGCCCGGCCCGCCCCTGCCGAGTAGGAGGACGAGATGAACATCGGAGACGTGGCCCGGCTTTCGGGCATTCCGGCGAAAACCATCCGCTACTACGAGGACATCGGCCTGATCCGGCCGCTGCGCGGGCCCAACGGCTACCGGACCTTCCGCGAGGCAGACCTGCACAAGCTGGCCTTCCTCGGGCGGGCGCGCTCGCTGGGCTTTTCCATCGAGGACTGCCGCAACCTGCTGGCGCTCTACGAGGATCAGTCGCGCGCCAGTGCGGACGTGAAGCGGATCGCCGAGGAGCACCTCAAGCGCATCGACCGCAAGCTTCAGGAACTGGCCGAGATGCGCACCACCCTGTCCCACCTGATCGAGGCCTGCGCCGGCGATCACCGCCCGGATTGCCCTATCCTGGCCGGGCTGGCGCCGGATGAGCCGCAAGAGGCGGCGCCGCGCAAGTCCGCCTGAGGCCCGCGGCGGCCCGACCGGGTGGCGTGCCCCGCGCCACCGCACCCCCCGTGCCAGGCGCGGGGGGTGTTTCCTGCCCTGCGGGGCGCAGGGGCAGGCCGGGCGTCCGGGGGGCTTGCCCATCCGAATCCGATGCATGTCATTGACAGCCCGGCCTCTTTGAGGACTGATTGCCGCGGCAAGCAAGGGAGGCGCTCATGAGCTGGGTATTGGCGATCGATCAGGGCACCACGTCGAGCCGGGCCATCGTGTTCGACGCGCAGTTGAAGCCCCGGGCCATGGCTCAGCGGGAATTCACCCAGCATTTCCCCGATTCGGGCTGGGTGGAGCACGACCCGCAGGACCTGTGGCAGAGCACGCTGGCCACCTGCCGCGAGGCGCTGGAAAGGGCCGGCGTGGCGGCGGCCGAGGTGGCGGCCATCGGCATCACCAACCAGCGCGAGACCACCCTGGTATGGGAGGCGGTGACGGGCCAGCCCATCCACCGCGCCATCGTCTGGCAGGACAGGCGCACCGCCGACATCTGTGCCGCCCTGCGCGAGGCCGGGCACGAAGAGATGATATCCGAGCGCACCGGGTTGCTGCTCGATCCCTATTTTTCCGCCACCAAGGTGAAGTGGATCCTCGACAACGTGAAGGGTGCGCGCGCCGCGGCCGAGGCCGGGCGGCTGCGCTTCGGCACCGTGGACAGCTGGCTGATCTGGAACCTCACCGGCGGGCGGGTGCACGCCACCGACGCCACCAATGCCGCACGCACCATGCTTTACGACATCCGCAATGGGCGCTGGGACGAGGAGATCTGCACCCTGCTCGGGGTGCCGCTTTCCATGCTGCCGCAGGTGCACGACTGCGCCGCCGAGTTTGGCGAGACCGAGCCCGCCCTTCTGGGCGCGGCCATTCCCATCCGCGGGGTGGCGGGCGATCAGCAGGCGGCCACCGTGGGCCAGGCCTGTTTCGAGCCGGGGATGATGAAATCCACCTACGGCACCGGCTGCTTTGCCCTGCTCAACACCGGCGATGAGCTGGTGCGCTCGCAAAACCGGCTGCTGGGGACCATTGCCTACCGGCTGGGCGGGCACTCGACCTATGCCCTGGAGGGCTCGGTCTATATCGCGGGTGCGGTGGTGCAGTGGCTGCGCGACGGGCTGGGCATCATCAGCCACGCCGCCGACACCCAGCGCTTGGCCGAGGCTGCCGATCCGGCCCAGCAGCTTTACCTCGTGCCTGCCTTCACCGGGCTGGGCGCGCCCTACTGGGACGCCGGGGCGCGCGGCGCGATCTTCGGGCTCACGCGCAATTCCGGCCCGGCCGAGTTTGCCCGCGCGGCGCTGGAGAGCGTGGGCTTCCAGACCCGCGATCTGCTGGAGGCGATGCGCGCCGACTGGCCCGGGGGCAGCGGCGGGGTGCTGCGGGTGGACGGGGGCATGACGGCCTCGGCCTACACCATGCAGTTTCTGGCCGACATCATCGGTGCGCCGGTGGACCGGCCCGAGGTAGCCGAAACCACCGCCCTGGGCGCGGCCTGGCTGGCGGGAATGCAGGCCGGGCTCTACCCCGACAGGGAAGGCTTCGCCCGCGCCTGGGCGCTTGAGCACCGCTTCGAGCCGCAGATGGAGGACGACAGGCGCGAAGCCCTCTACGCGGGCTGGAAGGACGCGGTCTCGCGGACCCTGAGCCGATGAGCGGGGAGGGCCGGTTCGTCCTTCCGCCGCCCCGGCGGCCCTCGGTGGCGGTGGCCGGCCGGGACGAGCGCCTTGCGGTGCGGCGAATCTGGTGCGTGGGGCGCAACTATGCCGCCCACGTCCGCGAGATGGGCAATGACGAGCGCGAGCCGCCCTTCTTCTTCGGCAAGCCGGCAGATGCGGTGGTGGACAGCGGCGCGCGGCTGCCCTTCCCGATGGCCACCCGCGATCTGCACCACGAGGCCGAGCTGGTGGTGGCGATCGGGAAGGGCGGCGCGCGGATACCGCAGGCCGGGGCCATGGGCCATGTCTGGGGATATGCCTGCGGCCTCGATCTGACGCGCCGCGATCTGCAGGCCGAGGCCAGGCGCATGTCCCGGCCCTGGGACATGGCCAAGGGGTTCGACCGCTCGGCCCCCTGCGGCCCGCTTACCCCCGCCCAGGAGGCGGGTGCGGTGGAACGCGGCCGCCTGCGCCTGACGGTGAACGGCGCGCTGCGTCAGGAGGCGGGGCTTCAAGAGATGATCTGGCCGGTGGCCGGGATCATCGCGCATCTTTCGGCGCTGGTGGAGCTGGCCCCGGGCGATCTGATCTTCACCGGCACCCCGGCCGGCGTGGGGCCGGTGCGCCCGGGGGATGAGCTGCGGGTGGAAATCGACGGGCTGATCCCCCTGGAGGTGTCGATTCTCGCTTAGGGGCAGGCCCTTGGGGCATGTCTGATCTCATCTGATCGGGGCGGGCGCCGTGATGGTGAGGAGGCCCGTGCTCAGCTTTCCGCCCAGCGCGCCAGGGCCTTTTCCAGATCGCCGAGGCCGGTGAAGCGGCGCTCGTGGGCCAGGCCAAGTCGGGCGGCGCATTCGCGGGCCCGGCGATCGAGCTCGGGGTCCTCGCTCTGGGCCAGGTGGACGAGCTTTTCGTAATTGCCGAAATAGGTCTCGCGCAGTTCGGGGTGGCGGTCGAGGCCGAGCGGCTTCCACACGAAGGCGTCGAACTGGCGCACCAGGAAATCGGTGAGGTAAAAGGCGGCGATTTCCTCTTCGCCATGGTCCTCGAAGCGCGCCAGCCCCTCGTAGAAGGCATAGCAATGGGGGCCGGGCACCAGATCGACCCCAAGCTCGCGGCAGGCGGCCTGCAACTGCCCGCCGGTGCCGCAATCGGCATAGACCACGTGGATGGTCTCGTAGTCGTTGCGATGGCGCTGCACCAGCTCGCGCACGCCGGGCGTGATGCGCTCGGGGTGGTTGTGGAGGATTGCAGGCAGGCAGGCCAGGTCCATGTGATCCCAGCCATTGGCCCTGATCAGGGTAAGGATCTCGCGTGCCAGCGCCCCGCAGGCGATCAGCAGGATGCGCCCGCGCGGGCTGTCCACGGGCAGGCCGGTTTCGGTCAGCGCGGCATCGTCCGGGGGCGCGTCCGGCTTCATGGGGCGGGCGCGAGGCGCACCGCGGTGCCGTAGAACAGCACCTCGGAGGCGCCCTGCTGGATGGTGGAGGTTTCCATGCGCACCGCGACCACCGCATCGGCCCCCAGCGCACGGGCCTGTTCGACCATCCGGTCATGGGCCTGCTCGCGGGCGCCGGCCAGCAGGGCCGCGTATTCCTTGACCTCGCCGCCCACCAGGTTGCGCAGCCCCGCCACGATGTCCGAGCCGATATGCTTGGCGCGCACCGTGGAGCCGCGCACCAGCCCGAGGATCTCGGCCACCTCGCGGCCGGGCACGCCGTCAGTAGTGGTGATGATCATCTCACTTCTCGATCCGGTCATAATGGTC
>JALSGY010000108.1 GCA_026982515.1 Paracoccaceae bacterium | reverse complement strand
GGGGCGGGCTCGGGCGCGGCGGCGGTTTGCGGTGGCGGCGGGGCCTGATCGGAGACCTGCTCGGGCGGGGTGAGCAGCAGGCTGATCATGCCGCCAAGCTGCGAGGCCACCCACAGCACCATCGCCGAGAGGACGACGCCCCAGATCACGCCAGAGAGAAAACCTCGCGCCAACTCATGCCTCCGTTTCGTTGCCTGCGCGGCCGGGTGCCCTTGACCCCCGGCCCTGCCTCGGCGCAAGTATACCGCGACTGAAACCGGGGTCACCCCCTTTCGCCGGGACATGGGCATGTTGCTGCTGATCGACAACTACGACAGTTTTACCTACAACCTCGTGCATTACCTGGGCGAACTTGGGGCGCAGACCGAGGTGCGGCGCAACGATGCGATCAGCGTCGAGGCGGCCATGGCCATGAACCCCGCGGCGATCGTGCTCTCGCCCGGGCCGTGCGACCCGGGTCAGGCCGGCATCTGCCTTGAGCTGACCCGCGCCGCGGCCCGGGCCGGCACGCCGCTTCTGGGGGTGTGCCTCGGCCATCAGACCATCGGCCAGGCCTTCGGCGGGCGCATCGTGCAGGCCGCCGAGATCGTGCATGGCAAGATGGGCACCATCCGCCATCGCGGCGAAGGGGTCTTTGCGGGGTTGCCCTCGCCGTTTCAGGCCACGCGCTACCACTCGCTGGTGGTGGAGCGCGAAAGCCTGCCCGCCTGCCTGAAGGTGACGGCAGAGCTGGACGACGGCACGATCATGGGCCTGCAGCATGAAAGCCTGCCCATTCACGGGGTGCAGTTCCACCCCGAATCCATTGCCTCCGAGCATGGCCACCAGCTGCTGCGCAACTTCCTGAACATGGCAAAGGTTCCCGCATGAGCGAAGCCCTCAAACCCCTGATCGCCGCCGCCGCCGACCGGCCGCTGACCCGGCAGGAGGCGGAGGCCGCCTTCGACATCCTGTTCGAGGGCGAGGCCACGCCCAGCCAGATCGGCGGCTTCCTGATGGCGCTGCGCACCCGCGGCGAGACGGTGGACGAATATGCCGCCGCGGCCGCCGTGATGCGGGCCAGGTGCCGCAAGGTGCGCGCCCCGGAAGGGGCCATCGACATCGTCGGCACCGGCGGCGACGGCAAGGGCACGCTCAACATCTCCACCGCCACCGCCTTCGTGGTGGCCGGCGCCGGCGTGCCGGTGGCCAAGCACGGCAACCGCAACCTCTCGTCGAAGTCGGGGGCGGCGGATGCGCTGGCGCAGATGGGCATCGAGGTGATGGTCGGTCCCGAGGTGGTGCAGCACGCGCTCGACGAGATCGGCATCGCTTTCATGATGGCGCCGATGCACCACCCGGCGGTCAAGCACGTGATGCCGACCCGGGCCGAGCTGGGCACCCGCACCATCTTCAACATCCTCGGCCCTCTCACCAACCCCGCAGGGGTGCGCCGCCAGCTGACCGGGGCGTTCTCGCGCGCGCTCTTGCGCCCGATGGCCGAGACGCTGAAGCAGCTGGGCTCGGAGCGCGCCTGGCTGGTGCATGGCTCGGACGGCACCGACGAGCTGACCATCACCGGCACCAGCTGGGTGGTGGAACTGGATGGCGGCACGATCACCGAGCACGAGGTGCACCCCGAGGACGCCGGTCTGCCGGTGCATCCCTTCGAGGAAATCGCCGGCGGCACGCCCGAGGACAACGGCCGCGCCCTGGCCGCGCTGCTGGCCGGAGAGCCCGGCGCCTACCGTGACGCGGTGCTTCTGAACGCCGCCGCCGCGCTGGATATCGCGGGCGAAGCCGCTTCGCTGAAGGAAGGGGTAGAGATGGCCGCCGAAAGCATCGATTCGGACCGGGCGCTGGAGAAGATCACCGCGCTGGCGGGGATCACCACGCAGCGCGCCTGAGGCAGCGGCCGGCGGGTGCGCCGGGGGGCGGGCGCGAAGGCCCCCTTCGATGCCTGAAAAATATCCCCGCCGGAGGCATAGGGTTTCGGTCCGGCTCAGCCTTTCCTGGCGGGGGAGCGCACGAACATCCCCGCATCCGCCGCGGCCCGGCGGATGGCATTGGATTTGTGCACCGTCTCCTGATACTCGGCCTCAGGGTCGGAATCGTGCACGATGCCGCCGCCGGCCTGGATGTAGAGGGTTTCGTCCTTGAGCACCGCGGTGCGCAGGGCGATGCACATGTCCATGTCGCCGTTGGAGGCGAAATAGCCCACCCCGCCGCCGTAGATGCCGCGCTTTTCCGGCTCCAGCTCGTCGATGATCTCCATCGCCCGCACCTTGGGCGCGCCCGATACCGTGCCCGCGGGCATCCCGGCCAGCAGGGCGGAGAGGGCGTCGTGCTCCTCGGCCAGCTCGCCCACCACGTTGGAGACGATGTGCATCACGTGGCTGTAGCGCTCGATCACGAATTTCTCGGTGGGGCGCACGGTGCCGGTTTTCGCCACCCGGCCCACGTCGTTGCGGCCCAGATCGAGCAGCATCAGATGTTCGGCCAGTTCCTTCTCGTCGGCCAGCAGCTCGGCCTCGTTGGCGCGGTCCTCCTCAGGGGTGGCTCCGCGCGGGCGGGTGCCGGCGATCGGGCGCACGGTGATCTCGCGGCCGAAGACCCGCACCAGGATCTCGGGGCTTGCGCCAACAAGCTGATAGCCGCCGAAGTTGAAGTAGAACATGAAGGGCGAGGGGTTGGTGCGCCGCAAGGAGCGGTAAAGTGCAAACGGCGGCAGGGCGAAGGGCAGCGCCCAGCGCTGGGAGGGCACCACCTGGAAGATGTCGCCGGCACGGATATAGGCCTTTGCCCTTTCCACCGCCGCCAGGTAGGCCTCGCGGCTGAAGTTGGAGACCGGCTCGGCCTGGGGCAGGGATTCGCCCAGCCCGTGGCCGGCGCCGGCGGGCTGGCGTTCGAGGTCGCGCACCGCGTCCATCACCCGTTCGGCCGCCTGGGCATAGGCGGCGCGGGCGGAAAGCCCCGAGCCGGCCCAGGCCGGCGAGACCACGATCACCTCGCCCTTGACCCCGTCAAGCACCGCCACCACCGAGGGGCGAAGCATCACCGCGTCGGGCAGTCCGAGCGGATCGGGGTTGACGTGGGGCAACCGCTCGACCAGGCGGATCATGTCGTAGCCCAGATAGCCGAACAGCCCGGCCGCGGCCGAGGGCAGCCCCTCGGGCAGCTCGATCCGGCTTTCGGCGATCAGCGCCCGCAGGGTATCGAGGGGCGAGCCCTCGAGCGGCTGCCAGGCCTCCGGGTCGAAGCGGGCGTCGCGGTTGATGTGCGATTCTTCCCCGTGGCACTGCCAGATCACGTCGGGCTTCATGCCGATGATCGAGTAGCGTCCGCGCACCTCGCCGCCGGTGACGCTTTCCAGCATGAAGCTGTTTTCGCGCGCCTCCGTCAGTTTCAGCATCAGCGAGACCGGGGTATCGAGATCGGCGGCCAGGCGATTGTAGACCACCTGGTTTTCGCCGCGCTCGTAGCCGGCGCGGAAGGTCTCGAAATCCGGGCTCAGGGCCACCTCTCTCCCTCCTATTGCGGGAACTGGGCGTGCACTGCGTTGATGGCCGCCTGGTTGATCGAGATTCCGGCCCGGTTCTGCACCGCGCGGATGAACATGGTCAGCGTGTCCTGGGAAAGGCTCTGGACGGTGGCCTCCCTGACCGCCGCGGCGATCTGCTGCGCCTCGGGGCTTTCGCGGTCTGCGGGGCGGATCTCGGTGAGCTGGGCCAGGAACACCGCGCCCGTATCTTCGGCAATCGCGCTTTCCCCCACCTTTTCAAGGGCGAAGACATTGGCCACGAAATCGGGCGGGGTGCCCTCGATGAAGGCATCGCGGGCGAGGCCGGTTTCCACCGTCACCGGATAGCCGAGCGTGCCGATCGGGGCACCGGCGGCGATCTTCTCGCGCAGGGCCTCGGCCTCGGCGCGCAGGATCTTCTGCATCTCGGCCGCCTCCCACAGTGCCACGACCCTGTCGCGGGCCTCCTCGAAGGGCTGGGGGTGGGCCTCGACCAGCTCGTCGAGGCGCAGGGCGAAGAGGCCGCCGTCATCGAGCGGCAGGATCTCGGGGTAGTCCTCGGGGGCGGCCTGGCGCGCGGCCTCGGCAAAGGCGGCATAGGCGGCGATGCCCTCGGTGCTGCCCTCCGTCCAGTCGATCCGGCCCAGTTCGAGATCGGTTTCGGCGGCCAGTTCCTCCAGCGTGGCGCCGCCGGCGAGCAGATCCTCCAGTTCCGTGATCTGGTCGGCCAGCATGCGCCGGGCCCGCTCGGCGGCGTATTCGGCACGCAGCTGGTCGCGGACCTCCTCGAAGGGGGTCGAGCGGGCGTAGAGAATGGCATTGATGCGGAACAGCGCCGGGCCGATATCGGTTTCCACCGGCCCCACCAGGCCGGGGCCGCCGGCGCCGAACACCGCCTCGCCCTCGGCGCCGAAGAGATCTTCGGCCGTCACTTCCCCCAGCGAGACGTCATCGAGGGTGAGGCTGCGGGCGGCGACCAGATCGTTGAAGGTGGTGGCGCCGGAGGCGAGCTCTTCCATCGCCCGGGCGGCCTCTTCCTCGTCGACGAAGACCAGCC
>JALSGY010000107.1 GCA_026982515.1 Paracoccaceae bacterium | reverse complement strand
GGGCCGAGGCGGAAGGGCCGAAATGGATGGGGCGTTCGTGGCGCTTACGCTGAAGTTATCCTTGGATCTGATTCATACTTTCCAGAAGCAGAACACCCCCCAACCTATGGCCAAGGCCAGCCCTCCCCACAGAGGGGTTCCGAAAATGCCGATCCAAGCCAGGAAGATATAGGCCGACCCCAGAAGCCAGATGAAGAGGCGGTCCCCGCGTGTGGTGCGCAGCCCGAGGATACCGTCACGCGGGGCCCCGCCCGGATTGCGCCACTCCAGGACCCCCATGAAGGCGATGGAGCCGAAGATGAACAGGAAGAAGGCCAACGTTGCCGGAGTCCAGGCCATCCAGAACCCCGGAAACAGCGGATCGGTCCATGAAAAACCGCCCTCGGCGTTCTGGGCATGGGCAGCAGCCGGCAGGGCAAACAGTAGTATCGGTGCGAAACGGCGCATCAGACCCTCCCCAGGGCAAAGCCCTTGGCGATATAGTTGCGGACGAAATAGATGACCACGGCGCCGGGTATGATGGTGAGAACCCCGGCCGCTGCCAGCAGGCCCAGTTCATAACCCGCCGAAGAGGCGGTCTTGGTCATGGTGGCGGCGATCGGCTTGGCCTCGACCGCGGTCAGTGTCTTGGCCAGCAGCAGTTCCACCCAGGAAAACATGAACAGGAAAAAGGCCGTCACCCCGATGCCGGCCTTGATGGTGGGCAGGAAGATGCGCAGGAAGAAGGAAGGGAAGGAATGGCCGTCCACATAGGCGGTTTCGTCCAGTTCCCTGGGCACGCCGGACATGAAGCCTTCCAGGATCCAGACCGCCAGCGGGATGTTGAACAGCGTGTGCGCCAGGGCCACCGCCAGGTAGGTGTCGAACAGGCCCACGGCGGAATAGAGCTGGAAGAACGGCAGGGCGAAAACGGCCGCCGGGGCCATGCGGTTGGTCAGCAGCCAGAAGAACAGGTGCTTGTCGCCCAGAAAGCTGAAGCGCGAGAACGCATAGGCCGCCGGCAGGGCCGCAACGAGAGAGATCACCGTGTTGAGGGAGACATAGGCAATGGAATTGATGTATCCCCAGTACCAGGTGGGATCGGTAAAGATCACCCGGTAGTTTTCCAGTGTCCACACCTGGGGAAACAGCGAAAACCCCCCGAGGATCTCATTGGTGGTCTTGAAGCTCATGGCCACCAGCCAGTAGATCGGCAGCAGCAGGAAGAGGATGTAGAGGATCGGGACGATCGAGCGTTTTCGCATTGGGCCGCCTCAGTTCTCGTTGCGGGTCATGAGCGTGTAGAACACCCATGACACCAGAAGGGTGATGAGGAAGTAGATCAGGGACATGGCTGCCGCAGGGCCCAGATCGAACTGCCCCAGCGCCAGTTTCACCAGGTCGATGGAAAGCAGCGTGGTGGAGTTGCCCGGCCCGCCGCCGGTCAGCACGAAGGGCTCGGTGTAGATGTTGAAGCTGTCCATGAACCGCAGCAGGATGGCGATGGTCAGCACACGCTTCATCTTGGGCAGCTGGATGTAACGAAAGACCGCCCAGGGGGTGGCGCCGTCGATCTTGGCCGCCTGGTAATAAGCATCGGGGATGGAGATCAGCCCCGCATAGGCCAGCAGGACCACCAGCGAGGTCCAGTGCCACACATCCATGGCGATCACCGTCGCCCAGGCGGCGACAGGGTCGCGGGTCATGTTGTAGGGGATGCCCAGCACGTCATTCATCAGGTAACCGAGCAGGCCGATGTCCGGCAGGGTAAAGATGTTCCACATGCTGCCGACCACGTTCCAGGGGATCAGCAGCGGCAGCGCCATCAGCACCAGACAAACCGAAACCCAGACACCCTTTCGCGGCATCGCCAGGGCGATGACCACGCCAAGCGGGATCTCGATGAGCAGAATGGTCACGGTAAACAGCGCCTGCCTTCCCAGCGCGGCATGGAACCGGTCCGAGCGCAGCACCTGCTGGAACCAGTCCAGCCCCTGCCAGAAGAACAGGTTGTTGCCGAACGTCTCCTGCACCGAGTAGTTGACCACCGTCATCAGCGGCACCAGCGCATTGAACGCCACGAGGATGACCACCGGCAGAACGAAAAGCCAGGCCCGGTTGTTTACGGTTTTCATCTTGTTTCCCCTTCTTCGGTCGCCAACCAGCCGTCTGCATAAAGGCGGGTATTCTTCGGATCGAACTGCAGGTGAATTTCACTGCCCCGCTCGGGCGCATCGCCCTCAGGGCCTATGATGCTGACGCGCACCTCTCCGAGCATTGCCTCGATAACTGTGTATCGTCCCAGATCGGCAACCTTTCGGACAACCGCCGGAAGGCCTGTCCCGGCGATTTTCACGAATTCGGGCCGGATGCCGATTTCGGTGCGCGCATCTTGCGAGACGGCTTTCACAGGTCCAGCCAGAGCGACGGGGAAATCGCCGATACAGGCTGTGCCATCGCGCAGTTCGCAAGGGATGATGTTCATGCCCGGAGAACCGATGAAGTGGCCCACGAAAGTGTGGCCGGGGCGTTCGAACAGTTCGACGGGCGTGCCGATCTGCACGATTTCCCCTTCCTGCATCACCACCACCTGGTCGGCGAATGTCAGTGCTTCGGTCTGATCGTGGGTGACGTAGATCATCGTGACCCCGATCTTCTGGTGGAGCTCCTTGAGCTTTGAGCGCAGGGTCCATTTCAGCTGCGGGTCGATAACCGTCAGCGGCTCGTCGAACATGATGACATTGACGTCCTCGCGTACCAGCCCGCGCCCCATGGAGATTTTCTGCTTTGTATCCGGGCCCAGCCCCGCCGCGCGGCGGTCGAGAAGATCGGTCAACTCCAGCATCTCCGAGATCTCGTCCACGCGCGCCTTGATATGCCTCGGGTCAAGGCCGCGGTTGCGCAGCGGAAAGGCAAGGTTCTGACGCACGGTCATGGTGTCGTAGATCACCGGAAACTGGAACACCTGCGCGATGTTGCGATGGTCCGGGGCCAGGCCTGTGACATCGACCCCGTCGAACAGAACCCGCCCTTCAGACGGCGTAAGCAGACCGGAGATGATGTTCAAAAGCGTGGTCTTGCCACAGCCCGACGGCCCCAGCAGCGCATAAGCCCCGCCATCGCGCCAGTCGAGGTTGATCTCCTTGAGAGCATAATCCTGCGGGCGCGAGGGGGCCGGCAGGTAGCTGTGGCGGAGCTTGTCGAGCGTGATCTTGGCCATGCGCGCCTCTCATGCAGCCAGTTTTCCGTCCGGGGTGAAGTAGAAGCAGTGGGTAGTGTCGATGAAGAAATCCCGGATTTCGCCGACACGGTAAGGATGGGCGCCACTCGTTTGCGAAATCCAGATGCTTTCTCCCATCCGGAAATGGGCAACGCTTTCAGAGCCGCTCAGCTCGGTTATCCTGATTTCGCCAGAAATCCGTACGGCATTGGCGCCGCCCTTTTCCGGCGAAACGTGCCCAGGGCGGATGGCCAGCGTGTAGCTGCCGTCTGCCAGCCCGGCAGCGGCTCTCGTTGCCTGCCAGGCGACAGTATCGCTCAGCCTGATTTCCCCCTTCGCCTTGACTACCTGCGCGATATTGATCGGAGGATCGGAAAAGACCTGAGCCGAAGTCAGATCGGTCGGTGCGCGATATATTTCGGCGGTGGGACCAAACTGGGTGATGCGCCCTTCATGGACCAGGGCCGTACGGCCGCCCAGCAACAATGCCTCGGTCGGTTCCGATGTCGCATAGACCACAACTGAGCCGCGCCCTGCGAACAGATCAGGCAGCTGGTCGCGCAGCTCTTCGCGCAGCTTGTAATCGAGGTTGGCAAGCGGTTCGTCCAGAAATACCGCCTTGCTTTCCTTGACGATGGCGCGTGCCAACGCACAGCGCTGCTGCTGCCCGCCAGAGAGTTCATCCGGCCGACGTTTCAGCATGGGGCGCAGCTGCAAGATGTCGGCGGCTTCCTCGACACGGCGCACGATCTCGTCGCGGGGCAATCCCGCCACCCGCAGGGGAGAGGCGATGTTGTCGAAAACATTCATGTGCGGGTAGTTCACGAAGAACTGGTGTACCAGCGCGATATTGCGCTTCTGCGGGCTGAGGCCGGTTACATCCGTGCCGTCTACCACGATCTGCCCCGTGGTCGGGCGTTCCAGCCCCGACATGATCTTGATTAGCGAAGTCTTGCCCGCGTTGGTCGGCCCCAGCAGGATGTTGAACTCGCCGGGTTCAAGCCGGAGTGTGGTTTCGTGAATGTGGGTTTCACCCCCGACCCGCTTCGTGACATTTCGCAGCTCGAGTGTCATCGCAAATCCTCTGAGCATCCACCGTCGAGTTTCAACCGGAGCCGGGTACGGGTCGAGTGCCGCCCAGGCCCGCTTCGCTTCGGAGAACCGGGGCCCCGAAAGGCCCCGGTCCCTCGTTGCAACGGGAGGTTGCGGTCAGTTGGCCGAAGCCCACCGCTTGACCAGTTCGTCGTAGTCGATGGTTTCGCCCTGAGGCTTCTCGTTGGCCAGCTTGGCCTTTGCCCCGCCCTTGCCGATCCACTCTTCGGCAGGTTTTTCGGGGTTGAGCCTCGGCCCGCAGCCGCCA
>JALSGY010000106.1 GCA_026982515.1 Paracoccaceae bacterium | reverse complement strand
CTCGACCAAGGATCCCAGCTCGATGCCCTCGCGGGCCATCAGCCGGTCGGCGCCGATCAGCACCTTGTGGCCCTCGACGGTAGCCTGCACGCCAAAGCCGGTGATCGAGTCGAAATCCTCGGCCCCGGCCAGATCCAGCCCGCGGGCCTTGGCCGCGCGCACGATGGCCTCGGCAATGGGGTGTTCCGAGGTCGCCTCGACCGAGGCCACCAGGCGCAGCACCTCGGCCTCGTCCATCCCCTCGGCCACCGTCAGGTCGGTCAGTTCGGGACGACCCTCGGTCAGCGTGCCGGTCTTGTCCAGCGCGACGATCTTCGCTTCCTGCAGCGACTGCAGCGCGTCACCCTTGCGGAACAGCACCCCCATCTCGGCGGCGCGCCCGGTGCCGACCATGATCGAGGTCGGCGTGGCCAGCCCCATGGCGCAGGGGCAGGCGATGATCAGCACCGACACCCCGGCAACCAGCGCATAGGTCAGCGCCGGATCGGGACCGAAGAAGAACCATACCGCCACGGTCAGGGCCGCAATGCCCATCACGATGGGCACGAAGACCAGGGTGATCTTGTCGACCAGCGCCTGGATCGGCAGCTTGGCGCCCTGGGCCTCCTCGACCATCTTGATGATCTGGGCCAGCATCGTGTCGGCGCCCACCTTGGTGGCGCGGAAGGTCAGGATGCCGGTGCCGTTGACGGTGCCGCCGACGACCATCTCGCCCTTCTTCTTCTCGACCGGGATCGGCTCGCCGGTGATCATGCTCTCGTCCACGTAGGACGAGCCGCTCACCACCTCGCCGTCCACGGCGATCTTCTCGCCGGGGCGCACGTGGATGATGTCGCCGACCACGATCTCCTCGATCGGCACCTCGACCACCTCGCCGTCGCGCTCGACCCGCGCGGTCTTGGCCTGCAGGCCCATCAGCTTGCGGATCGCCTCGCCGGTGCGGCCCTTGGCGCGCACTTCAAGGAAGCGGCCGAGCAGGATCAGGGTAACGATCACCGCCGCCGCCTCGAAGTAGATGTTCTGCGCCTCGGGCGGCAGGATCGAGGGGGTGAAGGTCACGATGGTGGAGTAGATCCAGGCCGCCCCCGTGCCCAGCGCCACCAGCGAGTTCATGTCCGGCGCCCCCTTGAACAGCGCCGGGAAGCCCTTGGTGTAGAAGCGCAGCCCGGGGCCGAACAGCACGATGGTGGTCAGGAAGAACTGGATGTAGCGGTCATTCTGAACGCCAAGGACGTTTTCCTTGAACTCGACGATGAAGTTGAACAGGTAGCTGCCCATCTCGAGCGTCAGCACCGGCAGGGTCAGGATCGCGGCCATCAGCGTCAGGCGCCACAGCTGGCGTGCCTCGGCCTCCTTGCGCGCGCTCATGTCCTCTGTCGAGCCCGCATCCTTCACCTTCGCCGGATATCCCATCTCGGCGGAGGCCTTCTGAAGATCGGCAATCGTCACCGCGCCTTCCAGGAAGGTCACGGTGGCGGTTTCCGCCGCCAGGTTCACCCGGACGTCCAGAACGCCGGGCAGCGCGGCCAGGGCCTTGTCCACCCTGCCCACACAGGAGGCACAGGTCATCCCCTCGATCGCCAGGGTCACCGTCTTGCGGCGCGCGGGATAGCCCGCCTCTTCCACCGCGCGGACCAGTGCATTCACATCCGCAGGTGTTTCGTGGCGCACCACGGCCGTCTCCGTGGCCAGGTTGACATTGGCCTCGCTGACGCCGGGTACGGCCTTCAGCGCCTTTTCGACACGGCCGACGCAGGATGCGCAGGTCATGCCCTCGATGGACAGTGTTGTTTCTTGCTCAGACATTTTTCCCTCGCGGTGTCTTGCCGGGTTTCAGATTACCCGCATATAAACCTTCCAAATACTGGAAGGTCAACCCTTGGGAAAATTTTTCTTCCAGTCACGGGAACCCCCTTGACCTTCCCCCAACTGGAATCCCGATATTGCCGCCGAAAGGAGACCACTCATGACCAAATTTTCCGTACCCGAAATGAGCTGCGGCCACTGCAAGGCCACCATCGAGAAAGCGATTGCCGAGATCGACTCGGGCGCGAAGCTCGAATTCGACATGGACGCGCGCCAGGTGGATATTGAAGCCAAGGTGGACACCACCGCGATTCTCGCAGCCCTCAAGGACGCCGGCTACGAGGCCTCTCCGGCCGGCTGAGCCCCTGAAAACTCCAGACGGTGGCCCGGCCGCGACAATCTCGGCCGGGCCCCATGCATTGTTTCTGTGCCAAAAACAAAACACTGAGTTTCCATCCGAGCATCACGATTCGGTCTACGCTTGACCACGACAGGGTAATTGCCTCTTCCATGGAACCACCCACGACACAAGGTGGAGACTGCCAGGGGGGGGCAACTGTGAACCGGATGATCCGGTGTGGAGGAACGGTAAGATGGCGTATGAGGATCCCCGCAGGAAAGAACGGGACGACGAGCAGGACAGGCACCGCGCGCAGGACACCCCCAAGGTGCCCGACCACGAGGACAGAAACGAAAACCGCGACGACGAGGACTGGACCTACCGCTACTCGGACTGGGCCAGCATCTGAATTGCCGCGGAGGAGAAAGATTTGCAACTTCGCGCCACAGTGACTGACGCGAACGAACCCGTATCCGCCATCCGCAACCTCGGCCGCGCAGCTGCGCGAGCTGGGCACCGACGAGGCCTACCGCCGCCTGCTGGCCGCCGGCGCGCAGCCGCATTTCAGCTGCAGGGCCGCCCGTGGAACGATTGCCGCGGCAAGGAGAAGGCCAAGCTGCGCGCCCGTTTCGACGCCATCAAGGCCACCGCCCATGACAAGGGCCGCTCCGATCTGGAAGCGGCCCTCGACAGGATCGGCGTGGGAAGAAAGCGTTAGGGCCTCAGCCGACGATCTCCAGTCCCGAGAAGAAGAAGGCGATCTCCTGGGCCGCGGTCTCGGGGGCGTCCGATCCGTGCACCGAATTCTCGCCCACGCTTTGCGCGAACTCGGCCCGGATCGTGCCCGGCGCCGCATCGGCGGGGTTGGTGGCGCCCATCACCTCGCGGTTGCGGGCGATCGCGTTCTCGCCCTCCAGCACCTGCACCACCACCGGCCCCGAGGCCATGAACTCGCACAGCTCGTCATAGAAGGGGCGCTCCTTGTGCACGGCGTAGAACCGGCCGGCCTGCTCCTTCGTCAGGCGGATGCGCTTTTGCGCCACGATGCGCAGCCCCGCCTCCTCGAACTTGGCGTTGATCCTGCCGGTCAGGTTGCGCCCGGTGGCGTCGGGCTTGATGATGGAAAGTGTGCGTTCGATGGCCATTTCTTGCCTCTGTCTGTTGCTCCGGCCCGCCCCGTGCGGACCGCGAATTCCGGCGCTGCCCTAGCACGGACGTCAGGCATTGAAAAGTGGTTGGAGTGCGCGCGCGTGGCACGGGTGCGACCGCCTCCGGCGGGAGTATTTGGGGCAAGATGAAGCTGCTGCCCACCTCGGGCACCGAAGCGATTGACCGCAAGCGCGCACTGGGGCACACCGCCCGCGATGCTCGTGATCGACAACATATCCTTCTCCATCGCCGGGCGGCCCCTGTTCGAGGGCGCCTCGGCGCGGATCCCGGCCGGTCACAAGGTGGGTCTGGTGGGCCGCAACGGCACCGGCAAGACCACCCTGTTCCGGCTCATCCGCGGCGAGCTGGCGCTGGAGGGCGGCGAGATCCGCCTGCCGGCCCGGACCCGCATCGGCGGGGTCGATCAGGAGGCGCCGGGCAATGAGGTGTCGCTGCTCGACACCGTGCTGGCCGCCGATACCGAACGCGCAGCGCTGATGGCCGAGGCCGGGCAGGCGCAGGACGCACACCGGATCGCCGAAATCCAGACCCGGCTGGCCGACATCGATGCCTGGGGCGCCGAGGCTCGCGCCAGCGCCATCCTCAAGGGGCTGGGCTTCACGGATGCCGAGCAGAAGATGCCCTGCGCGGCGTTTTCGGGCGGCTGGCGGATGCGGGTGGCCCTGGCCGCGGTGCTGTTCTCGCGCCCCGATCTGCTGCTGCTTGACGAGCCCACCAACTACCTCGATCTCGAAGGCGCGCTGTGGCTGGAAAGCTACCTGGCGCGCTACCCGCACACGGTGATCGTGATCAGCCACGACCGCGCGCTGCTCAACCGCGCGGTGGGCGCCATCCTGCACCTGGAGGGGCGCAAGCTGACGCTCTACCAGGGCGGCTATGACGGTTTCGCCGCCACCCGCGCCGCGCGCCTTGCCGCGGCCGATGCCGAGAACCGCAAGATGCAGGCCCGGCGCGCGCATCTGCAGGCCTTCGTCGATCGCTTCCGCTACAAGGCCTCGAAGGCGAAGCAGGCCCAGTCGCGGCTCAGGATGATCTCGCGGCTGGAGCTGATCACCCCCCCGCAGGAGGCCGCCCTGCGCCGCTTCACCTTTCCCGCCCCCGAAGAGCTGCCGCCGCCGATCATCAGCATGGAGCAGGCCTCGGCAGGCTATGACGGCAGGCCGGTGCTGTCGCGGCTGAACCTGCGCATCGACCAGGACGACAGGATCGCCCTGCTGGGCCGCAACGGCGAGGGAAAATCCACCCTGTCCAGGCTGCTGG
>JALSGY010000105.1 GCA_026982515.1 Paracoccaceae bacterium | reverse complement strand
GTGGAAGTTGCACGAAACCGCGAGCTCTACGCCCAGGAATTCTCCCGCGGGATCCCCGCCGGACCGTTGCAGAAGGTGGGGCCCGCCCCCAACCGCCGCGGCACCTCCGTCACTTTCCACCCCGATCCGGAGATCTTCGGGAAACTTGCGTTCAGGCCGGCGCGGCTGATGAAGATGGCCCGCTCCAAGGCCTATCTGTTCTCGGGGGTAGAGATCCGCTGGAAATCCGCCGTGGAGGACGGCGACACCCCGCGCGAGGCGGTCTTCCACTTCCCCGGCGGGCTGTCGGACTACCTGGGAGAAGCCCTGGGCGGGGCCGCCACCTATGCCGAGCGCCCCTTCGCCGGCAAGGTCGAGTTCGAGGAGAAATTCGACGAGCCGGGCTTCGTGGAATGGGCAATCAACTGGACGCCCGCGCGCGACGGCTTCATCCAGTCCTACTGCAATACCGTGCCCACCCCCGAGGGCGGCACCCATGAGGCCGGCTTCTGGGCGGCGATCCTCAAGGGCATTCGCGCCTATGGCGAGCTGGCCGGCAACCGCAAGGCGGGCCAGATCACCCGCGAAGACCTGATCGCGGGAGGGTGTGCGCTGATTTCCGTGTTCATCCGCGAGCCGGCCTTCGTGGGCCAGACCAAGGATCGCCTGTCCACCGAAAGCGCCCAGAAGATGGTGGAAAACGCGGTGCGCGACCATTTCGACAACTGGCTGGCGGCCGATACGAAATCGGCCGGCGCGATCCTCGATTTCCTGGTGCTGCGGGCCGAGGAACGCCGGCGCCGGCGCGCCGAAAAGGAAACCGCGCGCAAGTCCGCCACCAGAAAGCTGCGCCTGCCGGGCAAGCTGGTGGACTGCACGGCGCGCAGCCGCGAGGGGACCGAACTGTTCATCGTCGAGGGCGACAGCGCCGGCGGCTCGGCCAAGATGGCGCGGGACCGGCGCACCCAGGCGCTGTTGCCGCTGCGCGGAAAGATCCTCAACGTGCTGGGAGCGGCCTCGTCCAAGCTGGGCCAGAACGCCGAGATCAACGACCTGTGCCAGGCGCTGGGCGTGGGCATGGGCACGCGGTTCAACCTCGACGACCTGCGCTACGACAAGATCATCATCATGACCGACGCCGACGTGGACGGTGCCCATATCGCCAGCCTCCTGATGACCTTCTTCTTCACCCAGATGCGCCCGCTGATCGACGCGGGCCATCTGTATCTCGCCTGTCCGCCGCTCTACCGCCTGACCCAGGGGGCCAGGCGCGTCTATGCCCTCGACGATGCCGAACGCGAGGCGTGGCTGAAGCGCGGCCTGGGCGGCAGGGGCAAGATCGAGGTGAGCCGCTTCAAGGGCCTGGGCGAGATGGACGCCAAGGACCTGAAGGAAACAACCATGAACCCGCAAACCCGCAAGCTGATCCGCGTGACCATCGACGAGGACGAGCCCGGAGAGACGGCCAGCCTGGTGGAGCGGCTGATGGGCAAGAAACCCGAACTGCGGTTCCAGTATATCCAGGAAAACGCGCGGTTCGTGGAGGAGCTGGATGTTTAGGCCAAGGCCCCATTGATCTCACATTCACAGCGGGACAGACACGAAATATCAGGGGTTTTCTGCCCGCCGGACAGGGTGGCACCCCTTTCCGATGGCAGGTCACGGCTGAGGAAAAAATACTCGTTTTTCATCATCTTGAAGCATGCCGACGTTGATCGGAAGCGCTCATATGTGCAACCGAAGGGCAGGCGGGCGAGGTGAATGCGCTCAGGCGCGACATGCTCTAAATCCGATCCACCAGATGCCGGGACCGAACACCTAGCGCCCGGCCCGCCTGTTCCAGAGATAGAGGCAGAGGATCTCCATCGCCACATGCGCCCCGGCGATGGCGGTGGCGCCGGTGGTGTCGAACGGCGGCGAGACCTCGACCACGTCACCGCCGGCAAGGTTGATGCCGGCCAGGGCGCGCAGAATCGCCGCCGCCTGCCAGCTGGCCAGCCCGCCCCAGACCGGCGTGCCGGTGCCCGGCGCGAAGGCCGGATCGAGCGCGTCGATGTCGAAGCTCAGATAGACCGGATGGTCGGCGACGATGCGCCGGATCATGCGGGCCACGTCGGCGGCGGAGTTTTCATGCACCTCGCGGGCGTCGATGATGTTGAACCCCAGGGTATCGGGGTTTTCGGTGCGGATCCCCACCTGGACCGAGCGCGCCGGCTCCACCAGCCCCAGCTTCACCGCCTTGTAGAGGAAGGTGCCGTGGTCGATGCGCGCCATGTCGTCGTCCTTCCAGGTGTCGGTGTGGGCGTCGAACTGGATCAGCGAGAGGGGCCCGAAGGCCTCGGCATGGGCGCGCAGGATGGGCAGGGTGATGGAGTGATCGCCCCCCAGCACCAGCGAACCCGCCCCGGCGGCGAGGATCGTGCGGATGTGTTCGCTCAGCGCGGGGGGAAAGTCGGCCACCGAGGCATAATCGAAGGCCATGTCGCCGTAATCGACGATGGTGAACTCCGAGAGCGGATCGAAGCCCCAGCCATAGGGCGGATCGGGCGATTGCAGGGCCGAGGCCTCGCGGATGGCCCGCGGGCCGAGCCGGGCGCCGGGGCGGTTGGTGACCGCCTGATCGAAGGGCACGCCGGTGACTGCCAGATCGACGCCGGCCAGATCCTTGGTGTAGCGCCGCCGAAGAAACGAGGTGGCACCGCCGAAGGTGTTCTCGAAGGACAGGCCGCGCGGGTCTTCGCGGACAAAGGCGGTATCGACCTGGGTTTTCGCGTCTTCCAGTGCCATCGGGCGTTCCCTTTCTCTGCGCCGGGGGGAGGCCTTTGTGCACGCCGGGGGCTGCCTGCCCCCGGACCCCCGGGAGTATTTTACGCAAGATGAAGGATTACAGCGGCGCGGCCCGTTCCACCAGCCGGACGGTGCGGTGGCAGCAAAAGCCGCGCTCTCGGTGCAGCGGCACCATTGCTTCATGTCACCGGCATGTGGACTTCCCTTCGCGCTTCCTGCGATAACCGCCCTACCCTTCACCAAAGCCGGATTTCCCGCAATGACCAATTCACCGGACGATCTCGTGCACGACCCGGCCGGGGGCCTGCCCCGGCTGCTGGAGATCATGCGCCGCCTGCGCGACCCCGAGACGGGATGCCCCTGGGACATCGAGCAGGATTTCGCCTCCATCGCCCCCTACACCATAGAGGAGGCCTACGAGGTGGCCGACGCCATCGAGCGGGGCGCCTGGGACGAGCTGGAGGGCGAACTGGGCGATCTGCTGTTGCAGGTGGTCTATCATGCGCAGATGGGAGCCGAGGCGGGGCTGTTCGATTTCGAAAGCGTGGCCAATGCGGTAGCGGACAAGATGGTGGCCCGCCATCCGCATGTGTTCGGCAGCGAGAGCCGCGACAGGAGCGCCGCCCAGCAAAGCGCCGAATGGGAGCGGATCAAGGCCGCCGAACGGGCCGGCAAGGCCCAGGGCGGGGTGCTCGAGGGCGTGGCGGCCGGCCTGCCCGCCCTGACGCGGGCGGTGAAGCTGCAAAAGCGCGCCGCGCGGGTGGGGTTCGACTGGCCCTCTACCGGCCAGGTGCTTGACAAGATCGTCGAGGAGGCGCGCGAACTGACCGAAGCCCGCGACAAGCTGACGCCCCGGGAACTGTTCGAGGAATTCGGGGATCTGCTGTTCGTGCTCGCCAATCTGGCCCGGCACCTGGATATCGACCCGGAGGCGGCCCTGCGCCACGCGAACACGAAATTCATCCGCCGTTTCAAGGCTGTGGAAGACGCTCTTGAAGAACGCGGCAAGCGGCCGGAAGAATCCGACCTGGCCGAGATGGACGCGCTTTGGGATGCGGCGAAGGCGGCGGAAAAATTACCTGAGTGATTTGATCTGATATTGACCTGACAATTTTTGTCGGATTAAACGGTCTCCGTGCAAATCATTCGCAAGCAGGAGACACCCATGACGATTCGCATCTCGCTGACCGCCGCGACCCTGGCAGCGGCCATGGCCCTTCCGGCCGCGGCGCAAGAGGTCAACGTCTATTCCTACCGCCAGCCCGAGCTGATCCAGCCGCTGATCGACGCCTTCACCGAAGAGACGGGCATTCCCGTCAACGTGGCCTATATCGACAAGGGCCTGGTCGAGCGGCTGAAGGCCGAGGGCAGGCGCTCGCCGGCGGATGTCATTCTCACGGTCGATGTCGCGCGCCTGGCCAAGGCGGTGGACGCCGGCGTGACTCAGCCGGTCGAATCGGAGGTCATCGAGGCCAACATCCCCTCCGATTTCCGCGATCCGGGCAATCAGTGGTTCGGGCTGACGACGCGGGCGCGCATCGTCTATGCCAGCAAGGAGCGCGTGGCACCGGGCGAGGTGACCACCTACGAGGATCTCGCCGATCCGAAGTGGCGGGGCCGGATCTGCACCCGCTCGGGGCTGCATGCCTACAATGTGGCGCTGACCTCGGCGGCGATCTACCACCTTGGCGAGGACGGGGCGCGCGAATGGCTCAAGGGGCTGAAGGCCAACCTGGCGCGCAAGCCCCAGGGCAATGACCGCGCCCAGGTCAAGGCGATCTGGGCCGGCCAGTGCGACATCGCACTGGGTTACACCTAT
>JALSGY010000104.1 GCA_026982515.1 Paracoccaceae bacterium | reverse complement strand
CTCGCCGGAGGCCCGGCGCATCGCCGCAATGGCGCGCGGCGAGGGGCCGAAGACGTTCTCGTTGGCGCCGATGCGGGCGGCAAAGGGGCGCCCGCGGGCCCGCTCCTGCGCTTCGGGGCCCACGAAAGGCACCGAAGCCGGCAGGCCCCGGACCAGTTCCGTCAACCCGGGCGCCTTCATCTCAACCCTCCCGCCACGACCAGCAGCCCGGTTCATCCCCGCCACGGCGCCTGATTCGGGCGCCTGCTTGCGGCAAAGGCATATCCATCACTCGCCCCCCTCTCATCGCGTGCATTCAAACCCGGTTTCGCCGTCGCGGGCAAGCGCCCGACGGCGGAGCAGGACCTACTCCAGCGTCGCCAGCCTGTCGCGCGCGGCGCGCAGCTTGTCGGCCTCTTCCTGCCGGGCGGCGAGCTGCTCGCGGGTGTCCGCGACAACCTCCTGCGGCGCGCTTTCGACGAATTTCGGGTTGGACAGCCGCCCCGACAGCCCGGCCATTTCCTTCTCCAGCTTCGCCAGGGTCTTTTCCAGCCGGGCCTTTTCGGCCTCCACGTCGATGATGCCCGCCAGCGGCAGGGCGAACAGCCCGCCCTCGACCGGGATGGTGACGGCGCCGCGGGGCACCTCGGGGGTCTCCGCCAGGCTTTCGATGCGCGCCAGCCGGCGGATCAGCGCCTCGTTGCGAGCCCAGGCCCGGCGCCCGGCCTCGTCGAGCTCGACCTGCAGCATGGGGATGTGCAGCCCCGCCGGCACATGCATCTGCGCCCGCACCGAGCGGATCTCCTCGATCAGGCCGATCACCCAGTTCATCTCGCGGTCGGCCTGCGCGTCCACCAGTTCGGCGGCGGTGTATTCGGGCCAGTCGGCGTGGATCAGCGGCTTGTCGCGCGCGCCCATCAACTGCCAGATCTCCTCGGTGATGAAGGGCATGATCGGGTGCAGCATGATCAGGCACTGGTCCAGCACCCAGCCCATGGTCTGGCGGGTCTCGGCCTGCACCTCGGCATCCTCGCCCGACAGAAACGGCTTGGAGAACTCCACGTACCAGTCGCAGAACCGCCCCCAGATGAAGGCGTAAAGCGCATTGGCGGCATCATTGAAGCGGTAGGCGGAAAAGGCCGCGTCCACCTCTTCGCGCACCTTCGCCGTTTCGCCGACGATCCACTTGTTGAGCGTGGACGCGGGTGCGGGGCGCACGCCCTTTTCATAAGATTCGAACACGCCGTTCATCTCGGCAAAACGTGCCGCGTTCCAGATCTTGGTACCGAAATTTCGGTAACCCGCGATCCGGCCGGTCGAAAGCTTCAGGTCGCGCCCCATGGCGGCCATGGCGGTGACGGTGAAGCGCACCGCATCGGCGCCGAACTCGTCGATCAGCTCCAGCGGGTCCAGCACGTTGCCCAGAGACTTGGACATCTTCTTGCCCTTCTCGTCGCGGACAAGGGCGTGGACATAGACCGTGTGGAAGGGCTTCTCGCCCACCACCGCGTATTGCATCATCATCATCCGCGCCACCCAGAAGAAGATGATGTCGAAGCCGGTGATCAGCACGTCGGTGGGGAAGTATTTGCGCAGCTCCGGCGTGTCCTCGGGCCAGCCCAGCGTGCCGATGGGCCACAGGCCGGAGGAAAACCAGGTGTCGAGAACGTCGGGGTCGCGCCACAGCGAGATCACCTTGCCGTCACCGGCGAAGCCTTCCAGCTGATCCTCCAGCGCGTCCGAGAAGCCGGCCTTCTCGTGCACCTCTTCGGCCCCGTAGAAGGCGCGCGCCTGTTCGGCGACTTCCTCGAAGGTGGCGGCGCAGAACAGCTTTTCGGCGCCGGGGGCATAGTCGATATGGCCGTCTTCGGTGATCCCCGGCCCGTACCACACCGGAATCTGGTGCCCCCACCACAGCTGGCGCGAGATACACCACGGCTCGATGTTCTCCAGCCAGTGGAAATAGACCTTGGCGTCCTGCTCGGGCAGGATCTTCGTGCCCTCGGTCGAGCCCTCGGGCCGGGCCATGCCGCGTTTCACCGCCTCGATCGCAGGCTGGACGATCTTGGCGGTATCCACGAACCACTGATCGGTGAGGTAGGGCTCGATCGCCACCTTGGAGCGGTCCCCGTGCGGCACCATGTGGCGGTCGGCGTCGATGCCGTCGAGCCAGCCCTCGCGGCGCGCGGTCTCGATGATCCACTCGCGCGCCTCGTAGCGGTCCACGCCGTCGAGCGCCTCGATGACGCGGGCGGTATCCTCCGGGTCGGTGCCTTCGAGGAAATCGGCGTTGTCGCGCAGGAACATCGCGGCGCGCGTGGTCATCACGTTGATGGCGCGCAGCCCGGTGCGCCTGCCGACTTCCCAGTCGTTGAAATCATGCGCGGGCGTGATCTTGACCGCCCCGGTGCCCTTTTCCGGATCGGCATGTTCGTCGGCGACGATAGGGATGGAGCGGCCCACCAGCGGCAGGCGCACTGTCTTGCCGATCAGGTGCTTGTAGCGGGGATCGTCGGGGTGGACGGCCACCCCGGTATCGCCCAGCATGGTCTCGGGGCGGGTGGTGGCCACCACCAGGTAATCGCGGGTCTCGAAGGCGGTGGGCTTGCCGTCCTCGTCCCACTCCACCGGGTGCTGGTAGCTCTCGCCACCCTCCAGCGGGTAGCGCAGGCGCCACATGTGGCCGTCCACCTCGACCTGCTCCACCTCCAGATCGGAGATCGCGGTTTCGAAATGCGGATCCCAGTTGACCAGCCGCTTGCCGCGGTAGATCAGCCCCTTGTTGTACATGTCGACGAAGACGGCGAGCACCGCTTTCTGGAAGCCTTCGTCCATGGTGAAGCGGTTGCGCGACCAGTCGCAACTGGCCCCCAGCCGCTTGAGCTGATTGATGATCGTGTCGCCGGATTGCTCCTTCCACTCCCACACCTTCTGCAGGAACTTCTCGCGCCCCAGATCCTGGCGGCGGATGCCTTCCCCGGCCAGCTTGCGCTCCACCACCATCTGGGTGGCGATGCCGGCGTGGTCCTGCCCGGGCTGCCAGAGCACATCGAAGCCGCGCATCCGGTGCCAGCGCACCAGGATGTCCTGCAGCGTGTTGTTGAAGGCGTGCCCCATGTGCAGGGAGCCGGTGACGTTGGGCGGCGGGATCATGATGCAGAAGGTTTCCGCGCGGCGGGCATTGGCGCCGGCCCTGAAGGCCCCGGCCTCTTCCCAGGCGCGGTAGATGCGGGCTTCTGCACGGGCGGCATCGAATTTCTTTTCCATCGGCATCGGGGCGATCCGTTCACTGTTCCTCGTTCGGCTTCCTCTAGCGAATGGGCCGGGCGAGGGGAAGCCTCCCGCGCCCTCCGGGGCCGGAAAACATGGGCCGGGCGCTCAGAGCGTGCGGTCGAACCGGGTGGAAAGGTGGATCAGGCTTTCGGAGGCGCGCACCCCGGGGATGGCGCCGATGCGGTCGAGCACCTCGTCAAGCTGGCGGGTGGTCTCGCAGACCAGCTGCAGCACCAGATCGAAACGCCCCGAGCAGCTGTGGGCCGCTTCCACCTGCGGCAGCGCCCGCAGCCGGTTCACCACGCCGGCGCCGGCGCGCGGCTCCACCTGCAGCAGGGCGGTGGCGCGGATGCGCCGGGCGTGGACCCCGGCCCCCAGCCGAAGGGTGTAGCCGGCGATGGTGCCCGTTTCCTCCAGCCGCCGGATGCGCGTCTGCACGGTAGAGCGGGCCACCTTCAGCCGCCGGGCCAGCTGCGTGGTGGAGGCGCGGGCATCGGCCGAGAGGAGGGCGAGGATCTTCCGGTCAAGACTGTCCATGCAAATTGCCGAAAATTTTGTCAGTCTGCCGAAATTTTCAATCATATCGACCGATCTGGCAAGTGAAATCGCCACGGCCGCAGGGCTCAATCGAAACAGGCAGAACGAACAGGCCCCCGCGCGCCCTCGCGGGTGGGGCAGCAGACCGGGAGGCAGCAGCATGGGAGAAACACGGGCCGTCTGGCCTTCGGTGCCGGCCTATCTCGCCACCGCCAGACCAACGGAACCGGTGTGGCTGTTTGCGCCGCAGGTGCTGCAGGCCACCGCCCGGCACTATCTGGAGGGGTTCGCGGGGCTGGTCAGCTATGCGGTGAAGGCCAACCCCGACGAGGCGGTGCTGAACAATCTGGCCGCTGCGGGGGTGCGCGCCTTCGACGTGGCCTCGCCGGCGGAAATCCGCCTGCTGCGGCGCCTCCTTCCCGGTGCGGCGCTGCATTACAACAACCCGGTGCGCTCCCGCGAGGAGCTGGCCTTCGCAGCCCGCCGGGGGGTGCGCTCCTTTGCGGTGGACTGCACCGAAGAGCTGGACAGGCTGGCCGCCACCGTGCCGCCCGGGGCTTGCGAGGTTTCGGTGCGGTTCAAGCTGCCGGTTTCCGGCGCGGCTTACGATTTCGGTAGCAAGTTCGGCGCACCGCCGGAGGCTGCGGCCCGATTGCTGCGCCGGGCGGGCGCGGCAGGTTTTCGCCCCTCGCTCACCTTCCACCCCGGCACCCAGTGCACCGAACCGCAGGCCTGGACGGCCCATGTGGCCGAGGCCGCCCGCATCGCCGCGCGTGCCGGGGTGAAATTGCACCGCCTCAACGTGGGCGGGGGA
>JALSGY010000103.1 GCA_026982515.1 Paracoccaceae bacterium | reverse complement strand
GGCCCAGGATCAGGGCGTGCACGTCGTGAGTGCCCTCGTAGGTGTTGACGGTTTCCAGATTCGCCATGTGGCGCATTACCTGGAATTCTTCCGATATGCCGTTGCCGCCGTGCATGTCGCGGCTCAGGCGCGCGATCTCCAGCGCCTTGCCGCAGTTGTTGCGCTTGATGAGCGAGATCATCTCGGGGGCGGCGCGGGCCTCGTCCATCAGCCGGCCGACCCGCAGGGCCGCCTGCAGGCCCAGTGCGATTTCCGTCTGCATGTCGGCCAGTTTCTTCTGGAACAGCTGGGTGGCGGCCAGCGGCCGGCCGAACTGCCTGCGCTCCAGCCCGTAGCGGCGCGCCGCGTGCCAGCAGAACTCGGCCGCGCCCATCACCCCCCAGGCGATGCCGTAGCGCGCCCGGTTGAGGCAGCCGAAGGGGCCCTTGAGCCCCTCCACATGCGGCAACAGCGCCTCCTCGCCCACTTCCACGCCGTCCAGCACGATCTCGCCGGTCACCGAGGCGCGCAGGGACAGCTTGCCGCCGATCTTGGGCGCGCTCAGCCCCCTGGCACCCTTTTCCAGCACGAAGCCGCGGATCCTGCCGCCGTGGGCCTCGGATTTCGCCCAGACCACGAAGACATCGGCGATCGGGCTGTTGGAGATCCACATCTTGGTGCCGTTCAGCACATAGCCGCCGTCCACCTTGCTGGCGGTGGTCTTCATGGATCCGGGGTCGGAACCGGCATCGGGTTCGGTCAGGCCGAAACAGCCGATCCACTCTCCGCTGGCCAGTTTCGGCAGGTAGCGGCGGCGCTGTTCTTCGGAACCGTAGGCGTATATGGGGTACATCACCAGCGAGGACTGGACGCTCATCATCGAGCGATAGCCCGAATCGACCCGCTCGATCTCGCGCGCGATCAGCCCGTAGCTTACGTATCCCGCACCCAGCCCGCCGTATTCCTCGGGCAGGGTGACGCCCAGGAGCCCCGCCCGGCCCATCTCGGCGAAGATCTCCGGGGCTACGGCGGCCTCGCGGTAGGCCTCGATGATGCGCGGCGCCAGCCTGTCCTGGGCGAAGGCGGCCGCCCCGTCCCGCAACATCCGCTCCTCCTCGCTCAGCTGGTCTTCCAGCAGCAGCGGATCCTCCCAGTTGAAGGAGGAAAGCCCGGGTGCGTCCTTGGCGGAAAGGGGGGGGGAGGTGTTCATCGCAGGTCTCCTAGATCGTTCGCCTGCTCATAGGACGCCGGCGCGGCGATGGCAATCGTCGCATTCGCAACGAACCCGCACCCTTGACGGACGCGGCTGCGCGTGCAGCCTAGGGCGAGCCTCAGGCCGCCCAGGAGACTTTCATGAAGGCAGATATTTCCTCGATCGAAGGCGTGCAGCAGATGCTGGCCGGACAGCGCTATGTCTGTGGCCGCGATCTGGCCACCGTGGTGTTCCTTGCCCTGCGCCTGGGCAAGCCGCTGTTTCTGGAGGGCGAGGCCGGGGTGGGCAAGACCGAGATCGCCAAGGCGCTTTCGGCGGCGCTGGGCCGGCGGCTGATCCGGCTGCAGTGCTACGAGGGGCTGGATGCGGCTTCGGCCGTCTACGAGTGGAACTTCGCCGGGCAGATGATCGCCATCCGCACCGCCGAGGCCGCCGGCGGGGCTGACCGCGACATCCTCAAGGATGAGCTCTTCACCGAGGAATACCTCATCGAGCGCCCGCTCCTGCAGGCCATGCGCCCCCACCCCGAGGGGCCGCCGGTGCTGCTGATCGACGAGCTCGACCGCACCGACGAACCCTTCGAGGCCTTCCTGCTGGAGGCGCTCTCGGACTACCAGGTGACGATTCCCGAACTGGGCACCATCCGGGCCGAGAAACCGCCGATCGTGATCCTCACATCCAACCGCACCCGCGAGGTGCACGACGCGCTCAAGCGGCGCTGCCTCTATCACTGGGTCGATTACCCCGATTTCGAGCGCGAGCTGGAAATCCTGCACGCCCGTGCGCCCGAAGCCTCCGAGGCGCTCTCGCGCGAGGTGGTGGCCTTCGTGCAGAAGCTGCGCGGCGAGGATCTGTTCAAGAAGCCGGGGGTGGCCGAAACCATCGACTGGGCCAAGTGCCTTCTGGCGCTCGACGTGATCGCGCTGAGCCCCGAGGTGATCGCCGATACCATCGGCGCGATCCTGAAATACCAGGACGACATCCAGAAGATCCGCGGCTCCGAGGCGGCGCGCATCCTTTCCGAAGTCCGCGCCGAACTGGCCCCGGCCTGATGCTTCTTCTGTCGGAAAATACTCCCGGGGGGGACGGGGGGCAGGCAGCCCCCCGGTTTGTGCCCGATGGCTGAGAGCTTTCCCTCCGACATCCCGCGCAACGGCAGGCTGGCCGACAACATCGTGCATTTCGCCCGCGCCCTGCGTGCGGCCGGGCTGCCGGTGGGGCCGGGGCGGGTGGTGGACGCGGTGCGCGCGGTGCAGGCGGCGGGCTTCACCGGCAAGAGCGATTTCTACTGGGCCCTGCAGGCGTGCTTCATCTCGCGCCCCGAGCACCGGCGGGTCTTTGCCCAGGTCTTCCGCCTGTTCTGGCGCGATCCGCGCTACATGGAGCACATGATGGCGATGATGCTGCCCGCCATTCGCGGCGTCCGGGAGGAACGCGCCCCGGCCGCGGCCGAGCGCCGCGCTGCCGAGGCCCTGCTGGCGGGGGTGGCGCGCGACGTGCCGGAGTTGCCGGAAAACGAGGGCGAAAGCGAGATCGAGATCGATGCCAGCCGCACCATGTCGGGCGAGGAGCGGCTGCGCCAGCTCGACTTCGAGCAGATGAGCACCGCCGAGATGGCCGAGGCCCGGCGCATGCTGGCCACGCTCTCGCTGCCGGTGCCGCCGCTGAAATCGCGCCGCCATCAGGCCGACGCGCTGGGCCGGCGCCCCGACTGGCGCGCCACCATGCGCCGCTCCATGCGCCAGGGCGGCGAGGTGACGGGCCTGTCGATGCGTTCGCGCCGCATCCGCTGGCCGAACCTGGTGGCGCTGTGCGACATCTCCGGTTCCATGTCGCGATACAGCCGGGCGGTGCTGCACTTCCTGCATGCGGTCTCCAACCGCCAGGGGGCGGGCTGGGCGCATGTGCATGCCTTCACCTTCGGCACCCGGCTGACCAACATTACCCGCCACCTGGCCACCCGCGACGTGGACGCCGCCCTGGCCGCGGCCGGGGCGGAGGCGCAGGACTGGGAAGGCGGCACCCGGATCGGCGCCTGCCTGCATGCCTTCAACCGTGACTGGTCGCGCCGGGTGCTGGGGCCGGGGGCGGTGGTGCTGCTGATCTCCGACGGGCTCGATCGCGACGACCCTGACATGCTGGCCCGCGAGATGGAACGCCTGCAGCTTTCGGCCCGGCGGGTGATCTGGCTCAACCCGCTCTTGCGCTGGGCCGAGTTCGCGCCGCGGGCGCGCGGCATCCGGGCGATGCTGCCGCATGTGGACTCGCTGCGCGCGGGGCATAATATCGCCTCGCTGGAGGCCCTGGCCCGGGCGCTCTCGGAGCCGCAGGACACCGGCGAGAGGGCGCGGCTGATGCAGATGCTGGAGAGGACATGAACACCCCCGCACAAGGCTTCGACGACATTCTCGAAACCGCGCTGGCCTGGCACCGCGCGGGGCGCGGAGCGGTGCTGGCCACGGTGGTGGAGACCTGGGGCTCGGCGCCGCGGCCGGTGGGCAGCCAGCTGGCGGTGTCGGGAGAAAGCGAGATCGCCGGGTCGGTCTCGGGGGGCTGCGTCGAGGGGGCGGTGGTGGCCGAGGCGCTGGAGGCGCTGGAGGACGGCCGGCCGCGCATCCTGACCTTCGGGGTGAGCGATGACGAGGCCTTCGCGGTGGGGCTGGCCTGCGGCGGCACCATCCGGGTGCTGGTCGAGCCGGTGGGCCGGGCGATCCCGGAGGCGCTGCTGGCCGATCTGGCGGCCGCCCGGGCCGCGCGCCGGGCCACGGCCTATGTGGTGGACACCGAAAGCTGGGTGCGCCGGCTGGCCGGCCCCGATGACCCGACGCTTGGCAAGGCGATCGCCGAACGCATGCGCGCGGATCGTTCGGGGTTCGAGGGGGCGGTGTTCATCGGCGTTCACAACCCGCCGCTGCGGATGGTGGTGGTGGGGGCGGTGCATATCGCCCAGCCGCTGCTGCAGATGGCCCGTCTGGCCGGTTACGATCCGCTGCTGGTGGACCCGCGCGAGGCCTTCGCCACGGCTTCGCGCTTTCCCGGCGAGACCATCGTCGAGGACTGGCCCGACGAGGCGTTGCGGGCCCATGGCCTGGATGCGCGCACCGCGGTGGTCACGCTGACCCATGACCCCAAGCTCGACGATCCGGCGATCCGGACGGCCCTGCGCTCGGACGTCTTCTACCTTGGTTGCCTGGGGTCCACCCGCACCCATGGCAAGCGGGTGGAGCGGCTGCGCGCGGCGGGGTTTTCCGACGCCGAGATCGCCCGCATCCATGCCCCCGTCGGGCTGGATATCGGGGCCCGCTCGCCGGCCGAAATCGCGCTGTCGATCATGGCCGAGATCACCTGCGTCCTGAGGCGGGGATGAAGTTCGGCCCGGTTTCACTCTCGCGTGCCGAAGGGGCGATTCTGGCCCATT
>JALSGY010000102.1 GCA_026982515.1 Paracoccaceae bacterium | reverse complement strand
GCCGCCTTGACCCCGGAGGCCGCTGCCGCCAGCCCGGCGCGGGCGGTCTCCACCGCGGCGGTGGCCGATTCATAGGCCGCCTCGGCAGCTGCCACCCGGCTTTCGGAGGCGAAGCCGTCCTCGGCCAGGGCCCGGGCGGCGTTGAGGTTGATCTCCGCCTCGGCCAGCCGCGCCTCTGCCTCGGCCAGCCGCGCCCGGGCTTCGGGCAGGCGGGCCTGGGCCTCGGGCACCCGCGCCTCGGCCTCCGACAGCCGCGCCAGCGCCTCGGTCAGCATTGCCTCGCGGGTGCCCGGATCGAGCCGGCACAGCACTTCGCCGGCGTCCACCCGTGCTCCCTTGCGCAAAGGCTCCGAGATCACCTGCCCGCTGGTTTCGGCGCGCACCACCACCTGGCGCGCCGCTTCGGTGCGTCCGCGCACCAGCACCGCGCCGGGGATCTCGCGCGCCGCCGAGCGCAGCACCACCACCGAGATCGGCGCCTCGGCCTCGGCACTTCCGGCGGCGGGGGCGGCATTGGCGGCAGCCGGTGCGGATGGCGCGGCCTGCCGACCTTCGGCCGGGGGCGTGGGCCCGGCCTGCATGGCGAACTCGATCACGCGATCGCGCTCGAAGATCAGCATGTAGAGGATGGCCGTCACCAGCACCGCGGTGAGAATCGAAAAGAATCGCATTGATACCTCGTGTTCGCGCCAGCGTCGCGGCCGGCCGGGCCGGGCTGAACTGTTCGGTTCAGATTATACGTTTCCACAATGCGGCGCAACCGCGCCCGCCCGCGCGGCCCGCCCGCGCAGGGGCGGGGAGCAGGGGAAGCGGTTTCGGGGGGGCGCGTGCCTCTCTTTTTCCTTCCGCCAGGTCAGGGTCGGGCCTCATGTTGCGTCCTTCACCTTGCCGAAATACTCCGGGGGAGCCGCCCGCACGGGCGGCGGGGGCAGCGCCCCCGGCGCGGCGCGTTGCGGCCTTGGCAACGGGGAAGGGGATGGGGTAAGAGGGGCCGACCGAGGCCGGAGGACAACGCGTGAGCCAGACCGACAGTTTCATTGAAGAGGTGACCGAAGAGGTCCGGCGCGACAAGCTGTTCCGCCTGATGCGCAAATACGGCTGGATTGCCATCGTGCTGGTGGTCGCCATCGTCGCCGGCGCCAGCTACAACGAGTGGCGCAAGGCACGCGACCAGGCCGAGGCGCGGGCCTTCGGCGATGCGCTGCTCGGGGCGATGCAGAACCACGAGGCGAAGGACCGCGCCGCGCGGCTGGCCACGATCCGCGCCGAGGGCGACAAGGGGGCGGTTGCCGCCCTGCTGCTTGCGGCGGAAGCGGCCAATGCTGGTGATGCCGACACCGCAATCTCCGCCCTGCAGGCGCTGGCCGACGATCCGCAGGTCAGCGAGGAATACCGCCAGTTGGCCCGGTTCAAGCTGGTGCTGCTGCAGGCCGACGGGCTTTCCCCGGCCGAGCGCCTGGCCCGGCTGCAGCCGCTGGCGGCCCCAGGGGCGCCGTTCAGGCTTCTGGCCGAGGAACAGATGGCAATCGCCGAGATCGACAGCGGCGATGTCGCAGCGGCCATCGAGAGGTTGCAGGCTCTTCTCGCCGACCAGGAGGTCACGCCGGGCTTGCGTCGGCGCGTTTCCCAGTTGATTGTGGCCTTGGGGGGCGAACTGGAGCCGGCATAGGCCGCACGCACCGCGAAGGAAGAACGCTACAGGAGGGGGCCGAGAGTGAAACTGATCCGCAGCGGTGCATTGATGGTTCTGGCGGCCCTTGTCCTGTCGGCCTGCGCAGAGAGAGATGTCATCCTTCCCGGTGAACGGCTGGATGTCCGCACCCCCTTCAACGGGGAAGGGGCGACGGTGGAAAACCGGGCCAAGCCGATCCGTCTGGGCAAGGCGGTGCGCAACGACGCCTGGCCGCAGCGCGCGGGCTCGGCGGAGAACCGCATCCGCCAGCCGGCCTTTTCGGTTGCCCCGCAACTGGCCTGGGCCGCGCCGATCGGCGAGGGCAACGACAGGCGCCACCGGATCACCGCCGATCCGGTGTCCGCCGGCGGGCGCGTCTTTACCCTCGACAGCCGGGCCACGGTCAGCGCCTTCTCGCTGGAGGGTGCGCCGGTCTGGTCGCGCGATCTGACCCCGCCCGGCGAAAACCCCGATGACGCCTCGGGCGGCGGGCTGGCGGTGGCCGGCGGGCGGCTGTTCGTCACCACCGGCTTTGGCGAGCTGGTGGCGCTCGATGCCGCCACCGGCGCGGTGAACTGGCGCCAGCGCCTCGATGCCCCGGCGGCCGGCGCGCCCACGCTGGCCTCAGGCACGGTCTTTGTGGTGACCCGCGACAGCCGCGCCATCGCCGTGGATGCCGCCAACGGACGCGAACTGTGGCAGCTGCAGGGCGTGCCTTCGCCGGCCGGCGTGGTCGGCGGTGCCGCACCGGCGGTATCGGGCCGGCTGGTGATCTTCCCCCTGCCTTCCACCGAACTGGTAGCCGCTTTCCGCCGCGGCGGGATGCAGGTGTGGAGCGGCTCGGTCGCCGGCGGGCGCCTGGGCCGGGCCTATGCGCGGATCTCCGATGTGACCGGCGATCCGGTGGTGAAGGGGCAGGTTGTCTATGCGGGCAACTCCTCGGGCCGGACCGTGGCGCTGGATCTGACTACCGGAGAGCCTGTCTGGAGCGCCCCGGAAGGCGCCACCGGGCCGGTCTGGGTCGAGGGTGGCTCGGTCTTCCTGGTGTCCGACCGGGCCGAGCTGGTGCGCCTTGATGCCCGCAACGGCCGCCGGATCTGGGCTGCCGAACTGCCCGATTTCGTCCCGGCCCGCAACCAGCGGAGGCTGCGGGACGTCTACGCCAACTACGGCCCGGTGCTGGCCGGGGGGCGGCTGTGGGTGGCCTCGGGCGACGGGCGGCTGCGCGGCTTCGATCCGGTGGACGGCAGGCTGAGCGCCTCGGTCGAGCTGCCCGGCGGTGCCGCCACCCGGCCGATCGTGGTACGCGGCACGATGTACGTGGTCAGCCGGGACGGGCAGCTTCTGGCTTTCCGTTGAGTCATCGAAGGTGTATGCGGACCGCTTGAGATTCGCGGGAGCGCAGGCATGACATTCACGCTGGCCATCGTGGGACGGCCCAATGTGGGCAAATCGACGCTGTTCAACCGGCTGGTCGGCAAGCGCCTGGCGCTGGTCGACGACCAGCCCGGGGTAACGCGCGATCTGCGCGAGGGCGAGGCGAAGCTGGGTGATCTGCGCTTTACGGTGATCGATACCGCCGGTCTGGAGGATGCCAGCGATGATTCGCTGCAGGGGCGGATGCGGCGGCTGACCGAACGTGCGGTGGAAATGGCCGATGTCTGCCTGTTCATGATCGACGCCCGCACCGGGATCACCCCGCTGGACGAGACTTTCGCCGGCATCCTGCGCCGCAGGAACGCGCATGTGCTGCTGGCCGCCAACAAGGCCGAGGGTGCGGCGGCCGACGCCGGTGTGCTCGAGTCCTGGGAACTCGGACTGGGAGAGCCGATCCGCCTCTCGGCCGAGCACGGCGAAGGATTGAACGCGCTTTACGATGCGCTGGCGCCGCTGGCCGAGGCCTTTGGCAAAAGCGCCGGGGACGAGGCGCCGCAGGTGGATCTCCCGATCGAGGAGGAGGCCCGCGTGCCCAGCCGGACCAGGCCGATGCAGGTGGCGGTGGTGGGCCGTCCGAATGCCGGCAAGTCGACACTGATCAACCGGATCCTCGGTGAGGAGCGGCTGCTGACCGGTCCCGAGGCAGGGATCACCCGCGATGCGATCTCGGTGATGGCCGACTGGGGCGGAGTACCGGTGCGCATCTTCGACACCGCCGGCATGCGCAAGCGCGCCCGGGTGCAGGAAAAGCTGGAGAAGCTCTCGGTGGCCGACGGGCTGCGGGCGGTGCGCTTTGCCGAGGTGGTGGTGGTTCTGCTGGACGCCCGGACCCCTTTCGAGCAGCAGGATCTGCGCATCGCCGATCTGGCCGAGCGCGAGGGCCGCGCCGTGGTGATCGCCGTCAACAAGTGGGATCTCGTAGAGAACAGGAACGCCCGGCTCAGGGAACTGCGCGAGGAATTCGAGCGCCTCCTCCCGCAGCTGCGCGGCGCGCCGCTGGTTACTGTCTCGGCTCTGACCGGCAAGGGGCTGGAGCGGCTGCAGCAGGCGGTGATGGGGGCCCATGAGGTATGGAACCGGCGCGTGCCGACGGCACGCCTCAACCAGTGGCTGGCCGGCATGGTCGAGGCACACCCGCCGCCGGCACCTGGCGGGCGGCGGATCAAGTTGCGTTACATGACCCAGATCAAGACCCGGCCTCCGGCCTTCGTGATCATGTGTTCGCATCCCGAGAAGCTGCCCGAAAGCTACAAACGCTATCTTGTCAATGGCTTGCGGTCAGATTTCGAGATGCCCGGAACGCCGGTCAGGCTGACCTTCCGCAGCCAGGCCGACAAGAACCCCTACAAGGGCCGCAAGAAACCGGCCCCCTCCCGCCTGCGCAAGCATCTGGGCAGGAAGCCGTCCGAGAGGTGAGACGCCGAGAAGGCTCGCCTCCGGCGGGAGTATTTGTAGCAAGATGAATATCTTGTACTGCCTTCTTCATCTTGCGGAAAATACTCTCGGGGGTGAATGGCCGCCCGTCCGG
>JALSGY010000101.1 GCA_026982515.1 Paracoccaceae bacterium | reverse complement strand
GGTGGTAATTGCCCATCACGTCGCCGGATATCTTGGCCGACTTGCGATATCCCCCGCCCGCGTTCAGCCGCAGCTCGCGCATGGCGTAAAGGATGCGCCGGTGCACCGGCTTCAGCCCGTCCCGGGCATCGGGCAGCGCCCGGTGCATGATGGTTGAAAGCGCATAGGTAAGGTAGCGCTCGCCGATGGCGCGGCGCAGCGGTTCGGACACTTCCCGGGGCTGGGCGCCCGGCTCCTCGGTCATATCGTTCATGGGGTGGTGATAGCGGCGGGGCGCGACGGGGTAAAGAAACCTTCGCGCCCGGCACCGCCGGGAATTGAGATCTCCGACCGGAGCGATTAGGCTCCCGCGCGGGCAGGACGGCAGGCAACGGGAGCGCTCCATGACAGGCGGCACGGTTCTCATCACCGGGTGTTCCTCGGGCATAGGCCATGATGCGGCACATGCGCTGGCACGGCGCGGCTGGCGTGTCTTCGCGACCTGCCGCAAGGAGGAGGACTGCGCGCGCCTGCGCGAGGAGGGGCTGGAAAGCTTCCGGCTGGATTACGAGGACGAGGCCTCTGTCCGCGAAGCGGTGCAGGAGGCGCTGTCGCGCAGCGGGGGCAGGCTGGATGCGCTTTACAACAACGGCGCCTATGCCATCCCCGGCGCGGTGGAGGACATTCCGCGCGGCGCGCTGCGGGCGATCTTCGAGGCCAACCTGTTCGGCTGGCACGATCTGACACGCCAGGTGATCCCGGTGATGCGCGCCCAGGGGCACGGGCGGATCGTCAACTGCTCTTCGGTGCTGGGGCTGGTGCCGATGCGCTGGCGCGGCGCCTATGTTTCCACCAAGTTCGCGCTGGAGGGCCTCACCGACACCCTGCGCCTGGAGATGAACGGCACCGGCATCCATGTGGCGCTGATCGAACCGGGGCCGATCACCTCGCGCATCCGGGAAAACGCCATCATCCAGTTCGAGAAATGGATCGACTGGAAGAACTCCGCCCGCGCCGAGGAATATCGCACCAGCCTGCTGAAGCGGCTTTACGAGAAAACCGGCCCCGATCCGTTCGAGCTGCCGCCCTCGGCGGTGACGGACAAGCTGATCCATGCGCTGGAATCCCCCCGTCCGCGGCCACGCTACTACGTGACCACCCCCACCTACGCGATGGGCGCCCTGCGGCGCGTCCTGCCCACCCGGGCGCTGGACTGGCTGATCTCGAAAAACTGAGAGCCGCCGCGCCCCCCTGTTCGCATTTTCCTGAAAAAGGGGTTAGACCGGGATATCAGCAAGGAACAGCGACATGCTACAGGATCCTCTCTTTCTACTCGTCGCGGCGGCGGTTCTCGTGGTGCTGATCATCCTGATGATCGGGATCGGCGGTTTCGCCCGTGGCGGTGAATTCAACCGCAAGTATGGCAACCGCATCATGCGGCTGCGGATCATTGCCCAGGCGGTGGCGGTGATCCTGATCATGGCCTTCGTACTGGTGCGCCAGGGGGGCTGAGATGGTCGTTCTGAACCGGATCTACACCCGCACCGGCGACAGCGGCGAAACCGCGCTGGGCAACGGTGCGCGGGTGCCCAAGCACGCCCTGCGGGTCGAGGCCTACGGCACGGTGGATGAAACCAATGCGGCCACGGGCCTGGCCCGGCTGCACGCGCAGGGCACGCTCGACGGCCAGCTCGAGATGATCCAGAATGATCTGTTCGATCTCGGGGCCGATCTGTGCCGCCCGGAGATGGAAAGAGATGCCAAGGCCGACCATCCGCCATTGCGGATGAGCGACTCGCAGGTGGTGCGCCTGGAGGCAGAGATCGATGCGATGAACGATTCGCTCGAACCCCTGCGCTCTTTCGTCCTGCCCGGGGGCTCGGCGCTGGCCGCATATCTGCACCTGTGCCGCACGGTGGCCCGCCGGGCCGAGCGGCTGGCGGTGGCGCTGGCCGCGCAGGAAGAGGTGAACCCGGCGGCGGTGAAATACCTCAATCGCCTGTCGGACTGGTTCTTCGTGGCGGCAAGAATGGCCAATGACGAGGGGCGCTCGGACGTTCTGTGGCAGCCGGGGGCGAACCGGCAGGGCCAGCCCTAACCGGCCACCTCGACGGGGAACCATATCTCGAAACCGCCCTGCCCGGTCTCCGGGTCGAAACCGGGGCCGTACAGTTCGAAGCGCGGGCCTTCGGCAAGCCGCCACTCGCGATGGGCCGGCAGCCAGAAATCGTACATGTAGCGCCAGCTTTCGGTCACCGTCGACACGTGGCCGCGATGGAGCACCGCCGCGTGGCGGACTGCCGGCAGGATCAGCCTGACGGTGCCGGCCGGCACCCTTGAGGCATCCATGTATTCGACCCCGCACAGATACTCGAACCCGCCATCGGCTCGGTAATTGTGGCACACCCCGTACCAGGCCCCCGGAATCACCCCCGGCGTGCCCGGGGGCGGGGTCTTGAAGCGCTCCCACTGTTCGAGAATGGCGGCGGTGCTGTCGGGGGTGAAACGCCCGTTGAGCCCGGCGATCAGCCTCTCGCGGTGCTCCTCCACCACCCTGACGCGCGTATCCGATTCGGCCCGTGCCACTGGATTGCCCTGCCTTTTCCTCCCCCCGTGGCCCGGATACCCCCGGCCCGTGGCGACATCATGCGGGAAACGTGGCGTCGCTGCGACATCGCAGGTCGATTTTGCCCTGTTTTCTGCGCCCGCGAAACGCTAACAACGCGCGGAGAGCTTCAATGGCCCTGCCGTGGGGCCGCGTTATCAAGGAGACTGCGCCGATGAAGGTTCTTGTGCCCGTCAAGCGCGTGATCGACTACAACGTGAAAGTCCGCGTGCGCGCGGATGGCAGCGGCGTCGATCTCGCCAATGTCAAAATGTCGATGAACCCGTTCGACGAGATCGCCGTCGAGGAAGCCATCCGCCTGAAGGAGGCCGGCAAGGCCGACGAGATCGTGGCCGTGTCGATCGGCGTGAAGCAGGCGCAGGAAACCCTGCGCACCGCTCTGGCCATGGGAGCCGACCGGGCAATCCTCGTGGTGGCAGCCGACGACGTGCACCAGGATATCGAGCCGCTGGCCGTGGCCAAGATCCTCAAGGCGGTGATCGAGGCAGAACAGCCCGGCCTCGTGCTGGCCGGCAAGCAGGCGATCGACAACGACATGAACGCCACCGGCCAGATGCTGGCCGCCCTGCTGGGCTGGAGCCAGGCCACCTTCGCCTCTGAGGTCGATATCGAGGGCGACAGCGCGGTGGTCACCCGCGAGGTGGATGGCGGGCTGCAGACCATCAAGGTGAAGCTGCCGGCCATCGTCACGGTGGACCTGCGCCTCAACGAGCCGCGCTATGCCTCGCTGCCCAACATCATGAAGGCCAAGAAGAAACCGCTGGAGGAAAAGACCGCCGACGATTACGGCGTCGATGTCACGCCGCGGCTGGAGATCCTCAAGACCACCGAGCCCGAGGCACGCAAGGCCGGTGAAATCGTCGGCTCGGTCGATGAGCTGGTGGCGAAACTCAAGGAAGCGGGGGTTGTGTGATGGCTGTTCTTCTTCTTGCCGAAACTCACGGAAACGAGCTGGCCACGGATGCCACCGCCAAGGCGCTGACCGCGGCCAGGCAGCTGGGCGACGTCACGGTGCTGGTGGCCGGCGAGGGCTGCGCCCCGGCGGCCGAGGCGGCGGCGAAGCTCGAGGGCGTCAGGAAGGTTCTGTGCGCCGACGATCCGGCCTATGGCCACGGGCTGGCCGAACCCCTGGCGGAGCTGATCGTCTCTCTTGCCGACGACTACGACCATATCGTCGCGCCGGCCACCGCCAGCGCCAAGAACGTCATGCCGCGGGTGGCAGCCCTGCTGGACGTGATGGTGATATCGGATGTCTCGGACATCGTCGATGCCGATACCTTCGAGCGCCCCGTCTATGCCGGCAACGCGGTTCAGACGGTTCGCTCGCGCGATCCGAAGAAGGTGATCACCATCCGCACCTCCACCTTCGACGCCGCCGGCGAGGGCAGCGCGGCACCGGTCGAGAACATCCCCGCCGCCACCAACCCCGGGCTGTCGGAATGGGTCGAGGACAAGGTCGCCGCTTCCGACCGCCCCGAGCTGACTTCGGCCGGCGTCGTGGTGTCGGGCGGCCGCGGCGTGGGCTCGGAAGAGAACTTCCAGCTGATCGAGAAGCTCGCCGACAAGCTGGGCGCTGCAGTGGGCGCCTCGCGCGCGGCGGTCGATTCGGGCTATGCACCGAACGACTGGCAGGTGGGCCAGACCGGCAAGGTGGTGGCGCCCGATCTCTACATCGCCATCGGCATCTCGGGTGCCATCCAGCACCTTGCGGGGATGAAGGACTCCAAGGTGATCGTGGCAATCAACAAGGACGAGGAGGCGCCGATCTTCCAGGTGGCCGATTACGGCCTCGTGGCCGATCTGTTCGACGCCGTGCCCGAGCTGATCGAAAAGCTCTGATCCCGCTCACCGCGCCACACGGCCCGCCCCTCCCGGCGGGCCGTTTTCAGTTGCGGATCACCCCCTGCAGAATCTCGGCCAGCTCGCGCGCCGCGCGCTCGTGGATCACCGGCCCCAGCATTCGCGCGGCCATGAACTGCTCCAGCGGCGAGAACAGCATCCGCGCCAGACCTGCCTCCACCTCCTCGCGCGAGGCAGTG
>JALSGY010000100.1 GCA_026982515.1 Paracoccaceae bacterium | reverse complement strand
GCGGGGCCCTCCAGCGGCAGCAGCCAGCCCGGCGCGCCTCCCGCCATCTCCAGCGCCAGCCACGCCTCCCACAGGGCCAGCACGACCACCGCAAACAGCGCCGCCGAGAGAAAGAACACCCGAAATCCGGCCCCCAGAATCAGTTTCAAGGTCGCGATCATGCCCGAATCCCCCTGCGCTTCTGCCTCTGGCCCATGCGCGACATCTGCGCCAATGCGCCGCGCCGCACCTTAACGAAAGTCAAGATGCAACCACGTTCGGGGAGGCGGAAGATGATCCGGCCCCGTTTCCCGGCGCAGCCTGCGCAGCTGTCTCGCCTCTTCCTTCAGGCCCGGGCCTCGCCCAGCGGCAGGGTGACCCGGGCTTCCAGCCCGCCCTCGCTGCGGTTGCGCAGCACGATCTCGCCGCCATGGGCATGGATGATGGTGCGGGCGATCGACAGGCCCAGCCCGCTGCCCCCCGTTTCCAGCGAGCGCGACTCCTCCAGCCTCACGAAGGGATCGAAGACGCGCTCAAGCTCCTCGGGCGGAATGCCCGGCCCCTCGTCGCGGATGATGATCCGGGCCACGTCCGCGCCCCCCTCCAGGGAAATCTCGGCGCTTCTGCCGTAGCGCACCGCGTTCTCGATGAGGTTGCGCAGCGCCCGGCGCATGGCATGGGGCCGCAGCCGCACCGCCAGCCCAGCGCCACCGCCGCCGGCCAGTTCCACCTTGCCGCCGGCCTCGCCCGCCTCGCGCACCAGCTCTTCCACGAAGGCTGCCAGATCCACCGTCTCGGGCGGCTCGGAGGTGGCCATGCCACGGGCGAAGGAAAGCGTTGACTCCACCATCTGCTGCATCTCCTCGACGATCGCGACGAGGCGCTCGCGGGTCTCGTCATCCTCGACCATCTCGGCGCGCAGACGCATGGCGGTGAGCGGCGAGCGCAGATCATGGCCCAGCGCGGCCAGCAGCCGGGTGCGTTCGGCCACGAAGCGGGTCAGCCGATCCTGCATCTGGTTGAAGGCAGCGGTGAGGCAGCGCAGCTCTTCGGGGCCCTGCTCGGGCAGTTCGGGCACCGGCTCGCCGCGGCCCAGCCCCTCGGCCGCGCCCGCCAGCCGCCGCAGCGGGCCGGTAAGCCGCTCGAGCGCCAGCCAGACGGCAACCACGATCAGCACCGCGGCAAGCGCGAAGATCGCGATCGAGATCCAGGGCCACTGCAGCGGCGGGCTGTGAAAGCGGGTGGCGACGTTGAGCCACTGCCCCCCCGCCACCGCCACCGAGATCTGCATCTCCACCGGGGCGGCGGCCCCGCGCATCATCTCGGCATGCATGCCCATCGCCTCCTCGGGCATCCCCGGCATCGGGGCCATGGCCTTTTCCACCCGGTGCAGCTCCACCCGGATGTCGCGCGCGGCGCCTGTGCCCAGCAGCGCCCGGATGCGCCGGGCGGTCTGGCCGCCGTCGTCGTGGCCGGGGTGATCCACCGCCGGGGCAGCGCCGAGGCTGAAACGCACCAGCGGCGAGTTGGCGGCGCGCAGGATGGCCGGGCGCAGCTCGGCCGGGGCCTCCTCGATCAGCCGCACGATGTTGGCGGCCCGGTCGGCGGCCTCCAGCCCCAGAGCGGCACGCACCGCAAGGGAGCGTTCGTCAACGAAGAACCACAGGCTCAGCCCCTGGGCAACGACGAAGGTGACGATGATCATCACCACCAGCTGGCCGCGCAGCGTGGAAGGCAGGAGGCGCCTCATGGCTCGTCGCGCACGTCGGTATTCAGGCTGTAGCCGCCGCCGCGCACGGTGGTGATGATCTCGGGGCGGGAGGGATCGCGCTCGATCTTGCGGCGCAGCCGGCTGACCTGGTTGTCGATGGTGCGGTCGAAGACGTGGGCCTCGCGCCCGGCGGTCAGGTCGAGCAGCTGCTCGCGGCTGAGCACGAAGCGGGGACGCTCCAGAAACGCCGTCAGCAGCCTGAACTCGGCGGTGGTGAGCGCGACCTCCTCCTGCGTGCCGTCGCGCCGCAGCACGCGGCGGTCGGTATCCAGCACCCAGTCGGCAAAGCGCACCTTGCGCCCCGACAGCGTGCCCGCCACCGGCTCGGGCTGCCTGGCGCGGCGCAGGATGGCCTTGATCCGGGCCAGAAGCTCGCGCGGGTTGAAGGGCTTGGGCAGGTAGTCGTCGGCGCCGATCTCCAGACCGACGATGCGATCGGTCTCCTCGCCCAGGGCGGTGAGCATCAGGATCGGAGCCACCCCCCGGGCGCTGAGGCGGCGGCAGACGGAAAGCCCGTCCTCGCCCGGCATCATCACGTCGAGCACGATCAGATCGAACTTGCCGGTGGCCAGCCTGGCATCCATCTCCGCCGCATCGCGCGCGGCGGTGGCGCGAAAGCCGTTCTTCTCCAGATACCGGGTCACCGCATCGCGGATCTCGCGGTGATCGTCAACGACCAGGATATGAGGCGCGTCCTGCTGCATGCTGCCTTCATATGACGAAGCGGCGGCCTGCGGGCAAGAAATCTGTCGCAATCCGTATCAGGGGCGGCGCCTGCGACAATCGGTTACAAATCTTCCCCCTTCGCCCCGGCCTGTTCCGCGGCCAGGGCCATGAAGGCACGGATCTTGCGCAGCCCGGCACGGCGCGCAAGGCAGACCACGGTTTCCTCCATCCGGATCGGCGCCCCGGCCAGGGGGATCATCCGCAGCCGCGCGTCATGGCCGAACTCGGCCCGGGCGACAAAGCCGATCCCGGCCCCCGAGGCGACCAGCTCGCGCACCGCCTCGCGCCCCTCCGCCTCGATCGCCGGAACCAGCGCCACCCCCGCCGCCCGCGCCGCCTCTTCCACCTTCTGGCGGGTGCGCGAGGGGCGCTCGCGCAAGATCAGCGGCAGCTCCGCCAGCCGCGCCAGCGGCACCGGCGGGTGCGGCAGCGCGGGGAAGTCGTGACGCGCGAAGGCCACGATCGGCGACCACCCCAGCGGCACGCGCATCAGATCTCCCGCCTCCGCCTGGCTGTCCAGCACCCCGATATCGGCCCGCCAGGCCTCGAGCGCGGCCACCACATCGCGGGAATTGCCCGAGGTCAGCGCGATCTTCACCGCCGGGTGGCGGGCCCGGAAGCGGCTGAGTACCTCGGTGACATGGCTGGCCGAATCGGCCATCACCCGCAGCGTGCCCGCCATGTTCTCCCGCGATTCGGTGAGAAATTCGTGCGCCCGCGCCTCCTGCTCGAACAGCGGCAGGGTGAGCTCGAACAGCCGCCGGCCCTGTTCGGTAAGGGTCAGCCGCTTGCGCTGGCGGTTGAACAGCAAGAGGTCGAACTCCTGCTCCAGCTTGCGCACCTGGTCGGACAGGGCCGGCTGGGTCAGGCCCATGGTTTCGGCGGCGCGCGAGAACCCGCCCTCCTGAGCCACCATGTGAAAGGCGCGCAGCCGGGTGTAGAGCATGAAAACCTCAGCCATACTTATGTTTCAATATTTATTATCGATTTTACAGATGAATGGAAATCCGGCAAGCCTCGGGCCGAAGCCAAAGCGCCCAGGGGGCCGCCATGACACGCAAGGACATCCCTTTCGACCCCCCCGCGATGGGCGAGCCCTGGCTGCTCACGCCGGGGCCGCTGACCACGGCCCTCGAGGTCAAGCAGGCGATGCTTCGCGACTGGGGGTCGTGGGATTCGGACTTTCGCGAAATGACGGCCACCCTGCGCGCCCGCCTGCTGGAGATGACCGGGCGCGGCGGCAAGGCGTATGACTGCGTACCGATGCAGGGCTCGGGCACCTTCGCCGTCGAGGCGATGCTTGGCTCGTTCATCCCGCGCGACGGCAAGGCACTGGTGCTGGCCAACGGCGCCTACGGCCAGCGCATCGCCACCACGCTGCGCTACCTCGGCCGCGATCATGTGGTGATCGACAAGGGCGACTACCTGCCGCCGCGCGGCGCGGAAGTGGCCGCGGCCCTGGCCGGCGACCCGTCGATCACCGATGTGGTGGTCGTCCATTGCGAGACCTCCTCGGGCATTCTCAACCCGGTGGAAGAGATCGCCGAGGCCACCGCCGCCGCCGGGAGGAGACTGCTGATCGATTCCATGTCCGCCTTCGGCGCCCTGCCGCTGGAGCCCGCCGATGTGCCCTTCGAGGCGATGGTTTCCTCGGCCAACAAGTGCATCGAGGGGGTGCCGGGCTTCGGCTTCGTGATCGCCCGCAGGGCGGCGCTGGAGCGGGCGAAGGGCAACAGCCATTCGCTCTCGCTAGATCTGCACGATCAGTGGACCTACATGGAACGCACCGGCCAGTGGCGCTTCACCCCGCCCACCCATGTGGTGGCCGCCTTCCTGAAGGCGCTGGAGCTGCACGCGGCCGAGGGCGGCGCGCCCGGCCGGCTGGCGCGCTACGAGCGCAATCGCGACGTCCTGGTGGAGGGGATGCGGGGCCTCGGCTTCGAGACGCTGCTGAGCGCACGCTGGCTTTCGCCGATCATCGTCACCTTCTTCAACCCCGCCGACAATGCCTTTTCCTTCAACAGGTTCTACGAACTTCTCAAGGCGGCAGGCTTCATCATCTACCCCGGCAAGCTGACGCAGGTGGACAGTTTCCGCATCGGCTGCATCGGCCGGCTGGACGAAACCGTGATGCGCGGCGTGGTGCGCGCCGCCGGCGAGGCCCTGGCCG
>JALSGY010000099.1 GCA_026982515.1 Paracoccaceae bacterium | reverse complement strand
TACCGACGTGCGCAAGGCGATCATGGCACCGCGCATCCGCCCCTCGCACGAGGCCGCCGCGCCGGAACGGGGGGCCGAACCCGCCCCCGACGCCCCGCGCATGCATGCGCTCACCGCGCCGTCCTCGCCGGCCGAGGCGGCGATGATGGAACTCAAGAAGAAGATCCAGGAAAACTCCGAGTACGTTGGCCCCGATTTCGCCACCGAAGCGCGCAAGATCCACGTCGGTGACGCGCCCGAGCGCTCGATCTACGGCGAGGCCACGGCGGAGGACGCGCAGAAACTGGCTGAGGAGGGCGTGCCGGTGGCGCCGCTGCCCTTCGTACCCACCCGCAAGACCAACTGACCCCGGCACGCCGCCTCCGGCGGGAGTATTTCCGGCAAGATGAAGGGAGGCGGGTTTTCCTGACGGGAAGTGATGCGGCCCCGGGCCGGCGGGAGGGCCATCGTACCCTTGCCCTTCCTCCCCCCTTCCCATAGGAAACGCGCGACATGAAACCGCAAGACGGGCCAGGGCGACATGCCAATTCTCGTGATGAAATTCGGTGGCACCTCGGTGGCCACGCCGGACCGCATTCGCCGCGCCGCCAAGCGGGTGGGGCGCGAGGTGGCCAAGGGCTATGACGTGATCGTCATCGTCTCGGCCATGGCCGGGCGCACCAACGAGCTGGTCGGCTGGGTGAACGAAATCGCACCGCTCTATGACGCACGCGAATATGACGCAGTGGTCTCTTCGGGGGAAAACGTCACCGCCGGGCTGATGGCCCTGACCCTGCAGGAAATGGGAATTCCCGCACGCAGCTGGCAGGGCTGGCAGGTGCCGCTGAAGACCAACTCGGCCCACGGCGCGGCGCGCATCGAGGAAATTCCCACCGAAAACATCATGGCCAAGTTCGAAGAGGGCATGAAGGTGGCGGTGGTGGCGGGCTTTCAGGGGATCAGCCCGGAGGGGCGGATCACCACCCTGGGCCGGGGCGGCTCGGATACCACGGCGGTGGCCTTTGCCGCTGCCTTCGGGGCCGAACGCTGCGACATCTACACCGATGTCGACGGCATCTACACCACCGATCCCCGCATCACGCGCAAGGCGCGCAAGCTCGAGCGCATCGCCTTCGAGGAGATGCTGGAACTGGCCAGTCTCGGCGCCAAGGTGCTGCAGACCCGCTCGGTGGAACTGGCGATGCGCTACAAGGTGAGGCTCCGGGTGCTGTCGAGCTTCGAGGACAATGACGAAAACGCAGGCACGCTGGTGTGCGACGAGGAGGACATCGTGGAAAGCAAGGTAGTTTCGGGCGTCGCCTATTCGCGCGACGAGGCCAAGATGACGCTGATTTCCGTGGCCGACCGCCCCGGTATCGCCGCCGCCATCTTCACCCCGCTGGCCGAGGCCGGGGTGAACGTGGACATGATCGTGCAGAACATCTCGGAAGAGGGCCGCACCGACATGACCTTTTCCTGCCCGGTGGATCAGGTGAAGCGCGCCGAACGCGCGATGCAGGCGGCCAGGGAGGCGGGCGAGATCAACTACCACGATCTGGTGGCCGATACCGAGGCCGCGAAGGTTTCGGTGGTAGGCATCGGCATGCGCAGCCACGCCGGCGTGGCCGCGCAGATGTTCCGGGCGCTGGCCGCGGAGGGGATCAACATCAAGGTCATCACCACCTCCGAGATCAAGATTTCCGTTCTCATCGACAGGAAATACATGGAACTTGCCGTTCAGGCGCTGCATGATGCCTTCGAACTGGAGAAAGCCGCCTGACCACGGGCCGGGAGGGACATGGCCGACCGCACCGAAAGTGAAAGCCGCAAGCTGCTGCGGCGGTTGCGCGACACGCTGGCCGATGAGAGCGCCGGGCAGGCCCGGCTGAACCACATTACCCGCCTGATCGCCGATTCGATGCGCACCGAGGTGTGCTCGATCTACCTGTTTCGCGATGCCGAAACGCTGGAACTGTGCGCCACCGAGGGGCTGAAGAAGGAGGCCGTGCGCCAGACCCGGCTGCGCATCGGCGAGGGGCTGGTGGGCCGGGTGGCGCGCACCGCCACCCCCCTCAACACCGCCAACGCCCCGAAGACAAAGGGTTTCCGCTACATGCCGGAAACCGGGGAAGAGGTCTTTTCCTCCTTCCTCGGGGTGCCGATCCAGCGCCTTGGCGAAACTCTGGGCGTGCTGGTGGTGCAGTCGCGCGAGGCGCGCGAATATTCCGAGGACGAGGTCTACGCGCTGGAAGTGGTGGCCATGGTGCTGGCCGAGATGACGGAGCTGGGCGCCTTCATCGGCGAGGGCGCAGCGCTGGCAGCGCCGCATCAGCACCCGGTCACCTTTCGGGGCGGAATCGGCCAGGAGGGGGTGGCAGAGGGCCATGTCTGGCTGCACGAGCCGCGCGTGGTGATCACCAACCCGGTGGCCGACGACCCCGAGCACGAGCTTGAGCGCCTGCACGAAGCGGTGGACGAGCTGCGCGTTTCCGTCGACGACATGCTGGAGGTGGCCGGCGACGGCGACAAGGAGCAGCTGGAAGTCCTCGAGGCCTACCGGATGTTCTCGCGCTCGCGCAGCTGGGTGAAGCGCATGGAAGAGGACATCGCCCGCGGCCTCTCGGCCGAGGCGGCGGTGGAAAAAGAGCAATCGATAGCCCGCGCCCGGATGACGCAGGTTCCCGACCCCTACCTGCGCGAGCGCCTGCACGACCTCGATGATCTCTCGAACCGCCTGCTGCGCATCCTCACCGGCCAGGGCAAGGACACCGGCGCGCAGATGCCCGAAGATCCGATCCTGGTGGCCCGCAACATCGGCCCGGCAGAGCTTCTGGACTACGGGCGCAAGCTGAAGGGGATCGTGCTCGAGCAGGGCTCGGTCGGCTCCCATGCGGCGATCGTGGCCCGGGCTCTGGCGATCCCGCTGGTGATCCATGCCGAGAACATCACCACCGAGGCGCTCAACGGCGACCTGATCATGGTGGATGGCGAACACGGGGTGGTGCATCTGCGCCCCGAGGAAACCATCGCTGCGGCCTTCCGCGACAAGATCGCCATGCAGGCCGCCGCCCAGGAACGTTATGCCGATCTGCGCGACAAGCCGGCGCGTTCGCTGTGCGGCACCGTCACCTCGCTGCACATGAATGCGGGCCTGATGACCGATCTGCCCTCGCTGGAAGGCTCGGGCGCCGAGGCGGTGGGACTGTTTCGCACCGAGCTGCAGTTCCTGATCCGGGCCCGGGTGCCGCGCCGCGGCGAGCTGGCGCGCACCTACGCCAAGGTGATGGACGCCGCCAGGGGCAAGCGGGTGGTGTTCCGCACCCTCGACATCGGCTCCGACAAGGTGCTGCCCTACATGAAGCCGCAGGACGAGCCGAACCCGGCCATGGGCTGGCGCGCCATCCGGGTGGGGCTTGACAAGCGCGGGGTGATGCGGATGCAGCTGCAGGCGTTGATCCGGGCCGCCCAGGGGCGTCCGCTGGCGGTGATGTTCCCCTTCATCGCCCAGTTCGAGGAGTTCACCCAGGCCCGCGACTTCCTGCTGCGCGAACTGGAGAACGAGGACCGCCTCGGCCATGAAATCCCCCGGAAGGTGGAGATCGGGGCGATGATGGAAACCCCCTCCATCGCCTTCGCCCCGCGCCAGTTCTTCGAAATGGCCGATTTCATTTCCATCGGCGGCAACGACCTCAAGCAGTTCTTCTTCGCCGCCGACCGCGAGAACGAACGTGTGCGCCGCCGTTACGACACGCTCAACGTCTCGTTCCTGACCTTCATCCGGATGATCGTGGAGCGGTGCGAGGAGATCGGCACCCCGCTGTCATTCTGCGGCGAAGATGCGGGCCGGCCGATCGAGGCGATGTGCTTCGCCGCTCTCGGCCTGCGGACGCTGTCGATGCGCCCGGCCTCCATAGGCCCGGTCAAGCACCTGCTGCGCCGCGTTGACCTGCGGGAAGCGCGCGAAGTCATCGAGAGGGCCTTCACCAGCGGCGCCCAGTCGGTCCGCCCGGCGGTGATGGAGTGGCTGCGCAGCCAAAACGACAACCGCGATCCCAGCCAGATTTCGCGCCTCGAAAGCGCACCCTGACGGGCGCAAGCCCTTTCCGCCGCCCTTGGGGGGGGCGGCGATTCCGCTCCGCTCGGGGAGTATTTGGGCAAGGTGAAGAGGCGTCTTTTCGCGGAAATGCCCCCGCCGGAAGCAACCGCGCCGGTGGCGGAAGTCAACGGGCCTGCGCCTCTTCCCAGCGTGTCACGGTTCCGCGCACCCCGGCCCAGGCGCCGGGTTCCAGTTCCAGCCCCAGCACCCGCTCGGGGTTGGTGGGCGGCGGCATCTCGACGCCTTCAAGCCGGGCAAAACCGAAGCGGCCATAATAGGGCGCATCCCCCACCAGCAGCACCCTTTTCCAGCCCAGCTTGCGGGCCTGCTCCAGGCTCTCGGCAATCAGCCAGCCGCCCAGGCCCTCGCCCTGCCGGGTGGGGTGCACCGCCACGGGGCCGAGCAGCAGTGCCGCGCGCCCGCCCACCCGCACCGGCCAGAAGCGGATGGCCGCGGCGAGGTTTCCCTCTTCGTCGCGCGCCACCAGGCCCAGTTCGGCCACCGGGGCGATACCGTCGCGCAGCCGGTAGGACGAGAGCGCCTCGCGACCGGGCGCAAAGCACAGGTCATA
>JALSGY010000098.1 GCA_026982515.1 Paracoccaceae bacterium | reverse complement strand
GCCGCCAATGGCAGCGATCACCGTATCGGGCAGGCGGCCCTCGCCTTCCTGCTCGGCCAGCTGCCAGCGCACCTCCTTGCCGATGATCGACTGGAAATCGCGCACCATCGCCGGATAGGGGTGCGGGCCGGCTACGGTGCCGATGCAGTAGAACGTATCGCGCACATTGGTCACCCAGTCGCGCAGCGCGTCGTTCATCGCATCCTTGAGCGTGCCGCGCCCGGAGGTCACCGGCACCACCTCGGCGCCCAGCAGCCGCATCCGAAAGACGTTGGGCGCCTGGCGCTCAACGTCATGGGCCCCCATGTAGACCACGCATTTCAGCCCGAACCTGGCACAGACGGTGGCGGTGGCCACCCCGTGCTGGCCGGCGCCGGTCTCGGCGATGATCCGGGTCTTGCCCATGCGGCGCGCCAGCAGGATCTGCCCCAGCACGTTGTTGATCTTGTGCGCGCCGGTATGGTTCAGCTCGTCCCGCTTGAGGTAGATCTTCGCACCGCCCAGATACTCGGTGAGCCGCGGCGCGAAATAGAGCGGACTGGGCCGGCCCACGTAATGCTTCCACAGCTCGTCCATCTCGGCCCAGAAGCTGTCATCCGTCCTGGCCCTCTCGTATTCGGCCTCCAGTTCGAGGATCAGCGGCATCAGGGTTTCGGAGACGAATCGCCCGCCAAACTCGCCGAAACGGCCGCGCTCGTCCGGGCCGGACATGAAGCTGTTGAAAAGATCGGTCATCTGCGTTCCCCCCGCGCGGCCTTCATGAAATCCGCGATCAGTTTTTCATCCTTCACCCCCCGCGCGCGTTCCACGCCCGAGGATACATCCACCTGTTTCGCCCCGGTCAGGGCAATGGCTTCGGCCACGTTGGCCGGGGTCAGCCCGCCGGCCAGCATCCACGGCACCGGCCAGCGGCGGTTCGCGATCAGCCGCCAGTCGAAGGGCACCCCGCGTCCGCCCGGCAGCGCGGCCCCACGGGGCGGCTTGGCGTCCACCAGGATCTGGTCGGCCACCTGTGCGTATTCCTCCAGCGCCGGCAGATCGGCCTCGGAGGCCACCCCTACCGCCTTCATCACCGGCAGGCCGAAACGGGCGCGGATCGCGGCCACCCGGGCAGGGCTTTCGGAGCCGTGCATCTGCAACATGTCCAGCGGCACACGGGCCACGATCTCGTCAAGAGCCGCATCGTCGGCATCTACCGTCAGCGCCACCTTGGCCACCCCCGGCGGCACCTCAAGCGCTAGTTCCGCGGCGCGTGCCACGCCGAGGTTGCGCGGCGAGCGCGCGAAGAAGACGAAACCCACATAGGCCGCGCCCGCCTCCACCGCCGCGCGCAGGGCGTGCGCGTCGGTCAGGCCGCAGATCTTTACCCGGACAGAATTTTCCATGCGCCGCACCTAGCGCGTCCCGGCTCAGGTCTCAAGCAGCGCCAGCACGTCGTCCTTCTGCCCGCCCTCTTTCTGCTTCAGCCGGCCAAGCTCGCGCTCCAGCCTTTCCTTCTCACGGCGCTGGGCCGCGGCCTGGGCGCGGTGCTTGTGCTCGCGCAGCCACTCCCAGACGAAGCCGATCACCAGCCCGGCGATCACCCCGCCGAAGATCACCAGAAACAGCGGCAGCGTGACCTGATTGCGGATCCCCGTGGCGGCGGCCAGATCGTCGGTGAGCAGGCGCAACGTCACCGGCTCCCGGTTGGCCAGGGCGACGGTGATCAGAACGATGGCGACAACTGCCAGAAAGGCATAGCGAAGGTAGCGCACGGCCTCATTCCTGCTTGCCGTTCAGCCGGTCGCGCAGAAGCTTGCCGGTCTTGAAGAAGGGCACGTATTTTTCCTCGACCTGGACGCTTTCGCCGGTGCGCGGGTTGCGGCCGATGCGCGCCTCGCGCTTCTTCACCGAGAACGCCCCGAATCCGCGCAGTTCCACCCGGTCGCCACGGGCCATCGCCTCGATGATCTCCTCGAAAATCGTGTTCACGATGCGCTCGACGTCGCGTTGATAGAGATGAGGATTTTCATCCGCGATTTTCTGGATCAGCTCCGACCGGATCATCCCTGCTATCCCCCCTGTGTAAACTTTTTCGGCGCAAACAGTTCGGCAGCGTCATTACCGTGGCGACTATATGAACTTTCGCGCCCTGCACAAACAGGAACCGTCACATCCCCGGCAGAAAACCGACACCACCGGCCGAATCCGCCCCTTTCCGGCCCCTTCAGGGGGCCATGAGCGGTGCGGGAAGGCTGCAAATGCCGATTCCGGCCAAGGCGAAGTCATTGATTCGGGGCCGTTTCCCCGGGCACCGTTCCGACAGGAAACCCCGCGGCCCTTGCAGGCCGCGGGGCGTTTTCCACCCTGTCGAGGGTGGCCTATTCCTTCTCGGTGCTCTTGAGCGCCGCGCCGAGAATGTCGCCCAGCGAAGCCCCGGAATCGGAGGAGCCGTATTGCGCCACGGCCTCCTTTTCCTCGGCGATCTCGCGGGCCTTGATCGACAGGCCGAGACGGCGGGTCTTCGGATCGATATTGGTAACCCGCACATCCACCTTGTCGCCCACCTGGAAGCGCTCGGGGCGTTGTTCGGCCCGGTCTCGGGACAGGTCGGAGCGGCGAATGAAGGATTTCATGCCCTCGTATTCCACCTCGATCCCCCCCGATTCGATGGCCGTCACCGTGACGGTGATGACCGAGCCGCGCTTGACCCCCTCGACCGCCTCGGCAAAGGCATCGCCGCCGAGCGCCTTGATCGAGAGCGAGATGCGCTCCTTCTCGATGTCCACCTCGGTGACCACGGCCTTGACCACATCGCCCTTGCGGTAGTTCTGGATCGCGTCCTCGCCGCGCTGATCCCAGCTCAGGTCGGAAAGATGGACCATGCCGTCGATGTCGCCCGGCAGGCCGATGAACAGGCCGAACTCGGTGATGTTCTTGACCTCGCCCTCGACCTCGGTCCCCGGCGGATGGGTCTCGGCGAAAACCTCCCACGGGTTGCGCTGGGTCTGCTTGAGGCCCAGCGAGACGCGCCGCTTGGCCGGGTCGATCTCCAGCACCATGACCTCGACCTCCTGGGAGGTGGAGACGATCTTGCCGGGATGGACGTTCTTCTTGGTCCAGGACATTTCCGAGACGTGCACGAGCCCCTCGACGCCGGGCTCCAGTTCCACGAAGGCGCCGTAATCGGTGATGTTGGTGACCCGGCCCTTGTGCACCGAACGCAACGGATACTTCTGTTCGACCGTATCCCACGGATCGTCCTGCAGCTGCTTGAGCCCGAGGCTGATGCGATGAGTTTCCTTGTTGATCTTGATCACCTGCACCTTGATCGTCTCGCCGATGGAGACGATCTCGGAGGGGTGGTTGACGCGGCGCCAGGCCATGTCGGTGACGTGCAGCAGGCCGTCCACACCGCCCAGATCCACGAAGGCGCCGTATTCGGTGATGTTCTTGACAACACCTTCCACCGCCTGCCCCTCGGTGAGGTTGGCGATCACCTCGGCACGCTGCTCGGCGCGGCTTTCCTCCAGGATGGCGCGGCGCGAAACCACGATGTTGCCGCGGCGGCGATCCATCTTCAGAATCTGGAACGGCTGCTTGATGCCCATCAGCGGCCCGGCGTCGCGCACCGGGCGCACATCCACCTGAGAGCCCGGCAGGAAGGCCACCGCACCGCCCAGATCGACGGTGAAGCCGCCCTTGACCCGGCCGAAGATCGCGCCCTCGACGCGCTCGCCGTCGGCATAGGCCTTTTCCAGCCGGTCCCACGCCTCTTCGCGGCGGGCCTTCTCGCGGCTGATGACGGCCTCGCCGCGGGCGTTCTCCACCCGCTCGAGGAACACTTCCACCTCGTCGCCCACGGCGATTTCAGGGGCTTCCCCGGGGTTTGCGAATTCCTTCAGATCGACCCGGCCTTCCATCTTGTAACCGATGTCGATGATGGCCTGGCCCGCCTCGATGGCGATCACCTTGCCCTTGACGACACTGCCTTCCTTCGGCGTGTCGATCTCGAAGCTTTCGTTGAGGAGGGCTTCGAATTCCTCCATGGTTGCCTTAGCGCACATTCAGTCCGTATCCTTTGCATTCGTTTTTTCGGGCCGTGCGGTTGTCTCCGCAGGTCTTCGGGTTGGTCGTTCTGCTCACAGTTCCGGGAAAGCAATCAGGGCCGGACTAAACCCGACCCTGCCCATACCTTCGTTCCACGGCTCTGATGGCCTCGTTGACGGCGGCCTCTATACTCAGTTCCGTGGTATCAAGCAAGAGCGCATCCTCCGCTTTCGCAAGCGGCGCCACGGCGCGCTCGCGGTCGCGGGCATCACGGGCGCGCAGATCGGCCAGGACTTCCTGGTAATCGGCCTCGATGCCGCGCTCCAGCAGCTCGGCATGGCGGCGCCGGGCGCGCACCTCGTCGGAGGCGGTGACGAACAGCTTCACCTCCGCCTCGGGGCAGATCACGGTGCCGATGTCGCGCCCATCCAGCACCGCACCGCCCGCCCGCCGGCCGAAGGCGCGCTGGAAATCCACCAGCGCCTGGCGCACCTCGGGCATGGTGGCCACCCGGCTGGCCGCCTCGGCCACCTCAGGGGTGCGCAAGACAGGGTCGTCCAGCTCTTCGGGACGCAGGCTGCGGGCCGCTTCCAGTGGGTCTTCCCCCTGCAGGGCGCG
>JALSGY010000097.1 GCA_026982515.1 Paracoccaceae bacterium | reverse complement strand
TGCCGGAGTGGGGATCGACCCGAGCTTCCGCTTCAAGGGAACCGGCATTCTCGACACCGATTTCCAGGGTGATCCCGCCAACCGGCCGCGCCGCTTCGAGATCTACCTGAGTGTCGATGGCCGGAACTGGCAGAAGGCCCTGGAGGGCGAGATGCGCAACCGTGCCGTGCGCCAGACCTTCGCTCTGGACGAGGTGCGCGATGCACGGTTCGTCCGCTTTCGGTTTCTTGACAATTTCGGCGGCGACCGGCTGCAGCTAGGCGAGCTGGAAGTCTATGAGGACCCGACCCTCGACAGCACCCGCTCGGTGTTGAGCGGGCAGCAGCTCAACATCCTTCGTCCCGAGCTGGGCGGGGCCGTGCTCGAGGTCACCAGCCAGTATTCCTCCGGCCAGGCCTTCGTCGGGCGCATTGCCGACGGCACGGCCGAAAGCATCTGGTCGCCCGATGAAGGCTGGCGCTACCCGCAGAAGATCCGCATGGCCTTCGCCGGCACCGCCGAGGCCCTCATAGAGGCCATCGAGCTGGAGCCCTACGAGGCCGACAAACGCCCCAAGACGATCAAGATCCGCAGCAGCCTGTCGGATTCGCCGAGTGCCGGCTGGAAGCTGGTGGGAACCTTCAGGGCGCCCGATGCCTCTGCGCTCTGGCGGATCACCTTCGACAGGCCGCTGCGCGCTCGTTACCTGGAGATTTCGATCATCGAAAGCTTCCACGAGAATTATGTCCAGATCGGCGAGCTGCGGGTGTTCGAGGCCCGGCGGCCCGACTATCGCTCGGTGCTGGCGCGTGCCTCCGAAGAGGTGCTGCAGCGCCAGCGTGCGTTTGCCTCCCCTGCTGCCGGGCTGGAGATGTTCGAGGCGGATATCTTCGAGGCCGAACCCAACGATCGCCCCGAAGATGCCCGGATCGTGCCGCTGGGTCAGAGCGTGGCCGGGCGGATCGAGCCGCTGGGCGAGCGCGACCATTTCCTCTTTTCGCCGGATCCGCAGGGCGAAGCGCCCGCCGGGCCGCTGCTGCTTGCACTCGAGGGGCGCCCGGGGCTGCAGGTCCGGTTCGAGCTGGAAGACAAGGGGGGCGAGACGCTCTTTTCCCTTGAGCCGGACCCGGGGCGCGAGCGCCTTGAAGCATCGCTGAGCCTCGGCTCGGCGGCGCTGGCGCGCATCACCCAGCCACGCACGCGGATCGTGCTGGTGGTGGACCGCAGCGGCAGCATGGAAGAGCGGATCGCAGATGCACGCGAGGCCGTGAGGCGGTTCATCGCCTCGATCGGGGAACAGGAAGAGGTGGCAATTCTTGCCTTTTCTTCCGGCAGCGAACTGGTGCACGATTTCTCGCGTGATCGCCGCTCTCTGGATGCGGCAGCGGCAAGGGCCATCAATGCCGACGGCGGAACCGCGCTATATGACGCGATGATGCAGGCGGTCGGACAGCTTGAGGACTATCCCGGCAACCGTGCCATCATCCTGCTGTCGGACGGCGCCGATTCGAAATCGAGCGAAGCCGGGGCCTCTGACGTGTTGCAGGCGCTTTCGCGGGAGAACATCCGCCTTTACGCCATTGCCCTGGGCGAGGGCATGTGGCGCTACGACGACGGGCTTGGCACCACGCCGGCGCGGATGCTCGACTTCTGGGCGAGGGCCAGCGGCGGGCGGATGCTGCCCACCCCCTCGGCGGGCGAGCTTTCGCGCCTTTATGATGCCATTGGCCGTGAGCTGCGCACCGGCACCCGCTACCGGATTCGCCTGAGCCGGCCCGAGGGCGCCGGGCGGCTGGTGCTGCGCCAGACCGGAGAGCGTATCGCGGGGGTCGGCACGCCCGACAGGATTCTCTTCATCCTCGATGCCTCTGGTTCGATGCGCGGGAAGGACAAGGCGGGGGCGATCAAGATGCAGACCGCCCGCGAGGTGATGAAGAACCTCGTGCGCACCCTGCCCGACGATGTGCAGATCGGCCTGCGCCTCTATGGCCACCGCGCCCCAAGCAAGCCAAAGGCGCGAAGCTGTACCGACACCCAGCTGGTGGTGCCGTTCCAGCGCGTGGACCGTGAGCGTTTCGCCGCCTTCCTCGACCAGATCCGGCCCCGAGGCCAGACCCCGATCGGCCTTTCGCTGCGGCAGGTGGCGGATGATTTCGGCGCCCAGCCGGGCAGGAAGATCGTGGTGCTCATCACCGACGGCGAGGAGACCTGCTCGCCCGATCCCGGCGATTCCGACTATCCGCCACAGGTGGTGGCCGATCTGCAGGCCGCCGGGGTGGACCTGAGGGTGAATATCGTGGGCTTCGACATCGACAAGCAGGAAGTGCGCGACTTCCTGCGCGAGCTGGCGGGCCGAACCGGCGGGCTTTTCGCCTCGGCTGAGGATGCCGCCAGCCTTGGCGCGGCACTGGAGCAGACGCTCAGGGCACCCTATCGCGTCGAGGATGCTGCGGGCAACGAGGTCGCCCGCGGCACGCTGGATGGCGGGGCGATCGAGCTGCCGGTGGGGGTCTACCGGGTGGTGATCGAGGCCACCGAACCGCTGGTGGTGGAAGAGGTGTGGATCGAACGCGACCGCGAAACCCGGATCGATATCAACCGCGAGGGCGAGGAGATCGCCATCGACCGGGCGACGGGGGCGGTTGAGACGCCGCTTGCGGCAGACAGGCCGGTGGCGGCCCGGGCCGAACCGGCAACGCCGGAGCAGGTGGCCGAGTTGCTGGCCGAGGCAGAGAAGCTTATGGCCGAGGACAAGCTGACCACGCCGGAAGGGCGCTCGGCCCTGTCGCGCTATCGCACCGTGCTGGCGCTGGATCCGGACAATGCCGAGGCGCAGGCAGGGATTCAGCGGATCGTCACCACCTATCTCGACTGGGCCGGTGCGGCCGAAGAGCGTGGCGATCTGGCCAGGGCCGCCGAATATTACGGGCGTGCCCTGGTGGCGGATCCGGACAATACCCCCCTGCTCCTTCTGCGCGGCATCACCTATCTTCAGCTTGGCGACAGCACGCGTGCCGTGCCGGATTTCGAACGGGCGGCGCAGATCGAACCGGAAATCCCCGAGGCCCATTTCTATCTTGCGATGGCATGGCTGGAGGCGGATGAGCCGGCCAGGGCGGTGGCACCTCTTCGCAAGGTGCGCGACTTTGCCGATTACGAGCGCCGGGATGACGCGGGCTACATGCTTGCCGCGGCACTTGCCGGCAGCGACCGGTTTGAGGAAGCCTACGGCGTTCTGCAGGAGACCATCTCGGAGAAAGGAGACTGCGAGGAAGCCCCGCTTGACGAGCTGTGCACCGATCTGTGGACGATGATGGCCTGGGTCCTTGATGCCATGGGCGATGACCAGGTGGTGATGGAGACGCTCAGGCCCTTGCTGGGGATGGAGCCCGCTTCGCCGGGGCTGCATGATGCCATCGCGGATGTCTTCCGCAGAAATGGCCGCGAGGACGAGGCGGACAGGATCGAGGCCGAGCGCAAGCGGCTGTTCGGGGGGTGACCGGCATGAGCGCGGGCGGGGAGCGCTTCTGCAGCCGCCTGCCCATACCATCAACCGTCATGTGCCGCTGCGCCGGCCATGCCCGGGGTGGCGGCGGCATGCTCTAATTGCCCATCAGCCCGGGCATGAATGTCACGACCTGCGGGAAAGCGATGATGATGCCCACGGCGGCGAGCAGCAGCAGGAAGAAGGGCAGGGCGGCGCGGGCGATGGCGAGGATGTTGATGCCTGTCAGTCCCTGGATGACGAACAGGTTGAAGCCGACCGGCGGGGTGATCTGGCTCATCTCGACGACGATTACCAGGTAGATGCCGAACCACAGCGGGTCGATGCCGGCGCCTTCCACGATCGGCATGATGATCGAGGTGGTCAGCACCACCACCGAGATGCCGTCGAGAAAGCAGCCCAGCAGGATGAAGAACACCGTCAGCGCCGCCAGCAGCGCCAGCGGCGAGAGGTTGAACGAGCCGATCCAGGCCGCGAGATTGCGCGGCAGGCCGGTGAAGCCCATCGACACCGTGAGGAAGGCGGCACCCGCCAGGATGAAGGCGATCATTGCCGAGGTAACGGTGGCGCCCATGATCGCCTCTTTCAGCATCTGCCGGCTGAAGGAGCCGGTGAACCACGCCAGTGCCAGCGCGAACACCACCCCCAGTGCTGCCGCATCGGTGGGCGAGGCGATGCCGGTGTAGATGGAGCCGATCACGCCGGCGATCACCAGCACCACCGGGATCAGCCGGCGCGAGGCGCGGATCTTTTGCATCAGCGTGTAGCGGGCGGGCTCTTCGGGGATGGTTGCCGGCGAAAGCCACGCGCGCACCATCACGTAGCCTGCGAACATCGCCACCAGCATCAGACCCGGCAGGATGCCGGCGATGAACAGCCGCGCGATCGACTGGTCGGTGGCGACGCCGTAGACGATCAGGATGATCGAGGGCGGGATCAGGAGCCCCAGCGTGGCCGAGCCCGCCAGCGTGCCGATCACCAGCCGCTGCGGATAGCCGCGCCGGCCCAACTCCGGCACCGTCATCTTGCCGATGGTGGCAGCCGTGGCCGCGGACGAGCCCGAGACCGCGGCGAAGATCGCACAGCCCAGGATGTTGACGTGCAGCAGCCGTCCCGGCACCCGCCCCAGCCAGGGCGAGAGGCCCTTGAACATGTCTTCCGACAGGCGCGAGCGCAGCAGG
>JALSGY010000096.1 GCA_026982515.1 Paracoccaceae bacterium | reverse complement strand
GCCGTCGCGGCGGTTGTCGGGCGTGCGGGCGCGGGCGCGGTCAGGGCGCAGATCGGGAGGATTGGTGCTCATGGGCGCGGTATAGGGCAGGGGGGCGGGCGGCTCAATCCGCCGCTCACTGCCGGATCCGCCAGCCGGTGCGGAAGATCACCCCGATGAGGCCCAGGCACAGCGCCAGAAAGAGGCTCACCGCCGCGATCGAGGTGCCCACCGGCACGTCCGCCACGCCGAAGAATGACCATCGGAAGCCGGATACCAGGTAGAGGACCGGGTTGAACCGGGTCACTGTCTGCCATGTCTCGGGCAGCATCGAGACCGAGTAGAACGCTCCGCCCAGGAAGACCAGCGGCGTGATCACCAGCAGCGGGATCAGCTGCAGTTGCTCGAAATTGCCGGCCCAGATGCCGATGATGAAGCCGAGCAGCGAAAAGGACACCGCGGTGAGCAGCAGGAAGGCGACCATCCACACGGGATGGTCAATCTGCAGATCCACGAAGAAGGTTGCGGTGGCGAGGATGATCAGCGCGACGGCAATCGCCTTGGTGGCTGCCGCGCCCACGTAGCCGATGACGATCTCCACGAAGGATACGGGTGCCGAGAGCAGTTCGTAGATGGTGCCGATGAACTTGGGGAAATAGATGCCGAAGGAGGCATTGGTGACCGACTGCTGCAGCAGTGTCAGCATGATCAGCCCCGGCACGATGAAGGCCCCGTAGCCGATCCCCTCCACCGACTGGATGCGCCCGCCGATGGCGGCGCCGAAGACCACGAAATAGAGCACCGTGGACAGCACCGGCGAGACCACCGACTGGGCCAGCGTTCGGAAGGTGCGCGCCATCTCGAAGGCGTAGATGGCACGGATCGCATGCCAGTTCATGCGCTCTCCTCCACCAGCGTCAGGAAGATCTGCTCCAGCGAGCTCTGCTCGGTGTCGAGATCGCGCACCGAAATGCCGGCCGCCGCCAGATCGGCCAGCAGCCGGGTGATCCCGGTGCGCCCGGCGCGGGTATCATAGCCGAACACCAGCACCCGCCCGTCTTCCTCGATGCGCAGCCCGTAGGGCGCCAGCGCCTGCGGAACCTGTTCGACGGGCTCCTGCAGTTCCAGTCGCAGGGTCTTGCGGCCCATGTGCTTCATCAACTTCGTTTTGTCCTCCACCAGCAGCAGGCGGCCGTGGTTGATCACCCCGATCCGGTCGGCCATCTCCTCGGCCTCCTCGATGTAATGGGTGGTCAGGATGATCGTCACCCCGTCGTCTCGCAGCCGGCGCACCAGCGCCCACATGTCTCGGCGCAGCGTGACATCGACACCGGCGGTGGGCTCGTCGAGGAAGAGGATGCGCGGCTCATGGCTCAACGCCTTGGCGATCAGTACCCGCCGCTTCATCCCGCCCGAAAGCTCCATGTTGCGCGCCTTGCGCTTGTCCCACAGCGAGAGTGCGCGCAGCACCTTCTCGATATGGGCCTCGTCGGGGGGCTTGCCGAACAGCCCGCGCGAGAAGCGCACCGTGTTGATGACCCTCTCGAAGGGCTCGATGGTGATCTCCTGAGGCACCAGCCCGATCATGGCCCGTGCCGCCCGCCAGTCGCGCGCGATATCGTGGCCGGCCACCGTCACCTGGCCGCAGTCGGGCACCACCAGTCCGCAGATGGCGGAAATCAGCGTTGTCTTGCCCGCCCCGTTGGGGCCGAGCAGGGCCAGGATCTCACCTTGCTCGATGTTCAGCGAAACATCGCTGAGCGCGATGACGCCGCCGGCATAGGTCTTGCCAAGGGAGCGGACGGATATGATGGCGGGCATTGCAGAACTCCGTCGCGCTATGATCGCCGATCACGTCCGCCGCAAGCGAGGCAGACGGGCCGCCCTGCCGTGCAGGACGAAAGGCTTCTTCTTCTGTCCGAAAATACTCGCGGGGTGAAATGCCTCCGCGAAAGCGGGGGCATGAGGGGCGGCAGCCCCTTTCTCAGGAGGCCGGCACCGGCCACTATCGCCGCCGGTCGCGCCGGCTCGACATCGGCTGAAAGGCCACGCTCACATGGGCTTCGCAATAGGGCTTGCCCGGTTGCACGGCGAGGCCGCAGAACCAGAACTCGTCGGTGGCCGGATCGCCGATCGGCCATTTGCAGGTGCGCTCGGTCAGCTCCATCAGGCTGATCTTCCTGGCCTTCTTCTCCACCTCCCGGACATTGGCCAGCGCCTCGGGGCTGATCTCGTTGGCCGAGGGCTGCGGCGGCAGCGGCTGGCCGGCGGGGATGATCGGCCGGCGCGCGGGTGTGGCCGGCTTTTCCGCAGGTGCGGGTTCGGGCGCGGGCTGGGGTGCGGGCTGGGCTTCGGCGGGCGCCGGCCCGGAGCGAGCCTCGCCCTTGGGGGCCGGCTTTTCCCTGGGTGCGGGCTTGGAGGGCGCCGCCCCCGAGGCAGAGCGGTTCGACAGCCCCAGCCGGTGCACCTTGCCGATCACCGCGTTGCGGGTCACGCCGCCAAGCTCCTTGGCGATCTGGCTGGCCGACTGGCCTTCGCTCCACAGCTTTTTCAGCAATTCCACTCGTTCGTCGGTCCAGGACATGGCAATTCCCCAAAATGCAAACGGCCCGGGCGTTCCGGGGCCGCGCAGCGTTTTTCGTCGGCCCTATTCTAATCGCCCCGCCCGTCGGGATACAAGGGTCGCGTCATGTTGCTGTCACATATGGGAACGGAGAAGAGGATGGGCAAGGCAGGCGAAATGGGTGTCCGGCGTTTCGGCCGCGTCAACTGGCTGGGCCTGTGGACGCTGTCGGCGCGCGAGATCCGCCGCTTCCTGAAGATCTGGAAGCAGACGGTCATGGCGCCGGTGGTCAACGCTGCACTGTTTCTCACCATCTTCGCCCTGGCCATCGGCCCGGCGCGCGGGCAGGTGATGGGGGTGTCCTTCATCCAGTTTCTGGCCCCCGGCATCCTGATGATGTCGGTGATCCAGAACGCCTTTGCCAATTCCTCCTCCTCGATCATGACCGCCAAGGTGCAGGGCAATATCGTCGATACCCTGATGCCGCCGCTTTCGCCGGCCGAGCTGGTGATCGGCCACCTGGCGGGTTCGGTGGGGCGCGGACTGATGGTGGCGGTCGTGGTCTGGATGGTGATGGCGGGTTTCGCGGGCTCGGGGCTGGCGCACCCGCTGTGGGCACTGTCCTTCGTGGTTCTGGCCGGGCTGCTGCTGGGCGGGCTGGGCATCATCGCCGGCATCCTCGCCCAGAAGTTCGATCAGATGGCGGCGATCACCAATTTCATCATCACGCCGCTGTCCTTTCTGTCCGGCACCTTCTACTCGGTGGAGAACCTGCCGCCAGTGGTGCGCACGCTGACCCACCTCAACCCCATCTTCTACCTCATCGACGGGGTGCGCTACGGAATGATCGGCCGCTCCGACAGCTCTCCCTGGCTGGGCGTTGCGGTGCTGGCGGGCACGATCGCCGGGGTGCTCTGGCTTTGCTGGTACTGGTTCCGCAGCGGATACCGGCTCAAGGCCTGAGCGGCGGCGCACAGGGGCCTGTGCGTCCACGGCCCTCAACCGCGGCCTCGGTCCGCGCTATCCTGTGCCAGCAACAGGAGATACGCGCATGAGCATTCGCCCCGTCACCGCCCGCACCACGGCCCGCCCGATGCTCGAGGGTGCCGGCGTGCACCTTCACCGCGCCTTCGGCTTCGGCGATACCGGCCGGTCAGATCCGTTCCTGCTGTTCGACGACTTCCGGAACGACGTGCCCGAGCACGTGCTCAGGGGCTTTCCCTGGCACCCGCACCGCGGCATCGAAACCATCACATACGTGCTGGCCGGAGAGGTCGAACACGGCGACAGCCTGGGCAACCGCGGCGTGCTCGGCCCCGGCTCGGTGCAGTGGATGACGGCAGGCTCCGGCATCATGCACCAGGAAATGCCGCGTCCCAACGCGCGGGGCCAGATGCACGGCTTCCAGCTGTGGGCCAACCTGCCGTCCAGCCTCAAGATGACCGCCCCGCGCTACCAGGACATCGCTGCCGCCGACATTCCAGAAGTGACCGACGACGATGGCACCGTAGTGCGCGTCATCACCGGCAAGTTCTGGGGCCGCAAGGGCCCGGTGGACGGTATCGCCGCCGAGCCTCTCTACCTTGACGTTTCGGTGCCGCCGGGGGTGCGCAAGCGCCTGGGGGTGGACACCCGGGCCAATGCCTTCGCCTATGTTTTCGCTGGCGCCGGGCGCTTTGCCGAGGCCTCCGCCCCGCGCGGTGTGCGGGTCGAGAAGGAGTATCGCGGCCAGGAACTAAACCTGCGCGATCTGTCGGGCAATCGCACACTGGTTTATTTCGGTTCGGGCGACGAGATCACCGTGCAGGCCGGCCCCGAGGGCATCCGCTTCCTGCTGATTGCCGGCCGCCCGCTGCGCGAGCCCGTCGCCTGGCACGGGCCGATCGTGATGAATACCCGCGAGGAGCTGCAACAGGCGATCCGCGATCTGCGCAATGGCACCTTCATCCGCCCGCAGACCTGAATGGCCTGACAATTTCTCCGGTCCGCGGCAAAACGTGCTACCCTCTCCGGCACAAACGCGAACAGGTGGAAATTCCCGATGGCCGAATATCTATTCGCCTATCTCGGCGGCGAGCCGCCCGCGAGCCCGGAGGAGGGGAAAGCCCAGATGCAGCGCTGGCACGTCTTGATGGAGGGCCTGG
>JALSGY010000095.1 GCA_026982515.1 Paracoccaceae bacterium | reverse complement strand
CGCCCGAGCGCCCCGAACCGCCGGATCAGCGCCTCCTCCAGCGCCGCCTCGGCCGTCCTGGCATTCCCCGAGCGGGCCAGCCGCCAGCCCAGCACCTCCCGCGTGCAGCAGTCGAGAACGACAGCGAGCGTGCACCACCGGTCCCGGCCGCACCAGACATGGGCCAGATCCGTCGCCCAGCGCAGGTCCCGAGCCGGTGCCACCGACGGCAGCGCCCGGTCCCGGGGCCGATGCCCCCCGGTTGCGTTTTCTCACCTGCCAGCCCCGAAGCGGGCAGATCCTCTGCACCACCTTGCGGTTCCAGCCGAGCACGGCGGCGATCCGGCGATAGCCATACGTCGGATAACGCTCGATCACGGCCTTGACCGCCCGGGCCTTGTCGGGATCGAGGGGCCTTCTGCGGCCCCGGGGCCGGTAGTAGAGGCTGCGCCGCGGGACCCCAAGCCACCGGCACAACCGGCTCAGGCTCACCGGCGCGCCCTCGGCCCTGAGCTGTTCGTACAATTCCCTCACCGCTCGTCGGTCAAGCCGAACAGCTGCTCGGCTTTTTTTAAAACCTTGATCTGCAGCTGGGCCTCGCCCAGCGCCTGGTACGCTTCGGCAAGCTTGCGCTCGTACTCCTCGCGCAGGTCCCGGGGACGGGCCCGAAGCGCGTTCTCCATCCCGGCCAGGCCCTCCTCGATCCAGCCCTCGACCTCGGAGACGGTCAGATCGTGGCGGCGGGCGACTTCTGCGGCCGTCGTCTTGCCCTTGAGGATGTCGACCACCACCTGGGCCTTGCGCTTGGCGCTCCAGCGCTTGATGTCGGAATCGGCGGCTTCACGCATGAAAGAGGCTCTTTTGAATTCTGAGTGGGTCAGGTCTGTGCCAGATGCGGGTTGATGGCGGAGAAGTCGAGCTTGCTGGCGCGCAGGAAGAACACCGTCTCGATGGTGCCGATGTCGCGATAGCCGCGTGCGGCCCGCCTGGCGGTCTGGAACAGCCCGTTGACCGCCTCCAGGAAGGCATTGGTCTGGCGGATCCCGACCCAGGCGACGATGCCGTCGAGATGCCGCAGGACCATCCGGGCGACGGCCTTCATGGGCCCGGCCCGCGAGCGCAGCACCCCATGCGCCCAGCCCCGCAAGCCGCCGGACCTGGTCGGCATCGGCGAGGGCGAGGATCTCGCGCAGCCGCTCCCGATACCGTCAGGCCCGCGCCGTGCGCCGCCCCGGCGCGCTGCCTGCGCCGCCTCCAGCTCGGCCCGCACGAGCGCGAGCGCGCCCTGGTCGCGCGGCAGCTTCCACCGCAACCCCTTGAGCTCGGGTGCCTCACGCTGCTCCCGCCGGCGCGTCTCATCCAGCGCCCGCGAGGGCTGGGCGGTGACATGGAAATTGTCGTAGACGATCTCGGCCCGGGGCAGATGGGCCTCGCAGCCGGCGATATAGGCCGGCGACAGGTCGATCGAGACCCGACGGATCGCCTCCGGCCGCCCGCCCCGGGCCCGCAGCTCGGCCGCCAGACGACCGATGACCGCCGCATCGCGCCCCTCGCAGACGAAGATCACCGCCTCGCGCTCCGCATCGGCCGCCACCGTCACGTAGTCATGGCGCTTCGCCCGCGAGGTCTCGTCGACGGCCAGCACCCGCACCCCGGACAGATCCGCCCGCGCGCGGGCCTGCCTCACATAGCAGCGGCAGACCGCCATCACCCGGTGCCAGCTCTCGCCCACCAGCCGCGCCACCGCCGCAAAGGGCATCTCCCGCGCCAGCATCCGCTACCGGGGCCTTGAACATATGGACGGTGGATGCGGACGGGTTACAGCAAGGCTCATCACATTCGGTCGGGCCATCCCGCACGAGCCGAGCTGCGTCCCCCGCCCCCAGCGGGCAGCCCGTTGGAGGGACAGGACAAAGCTACCGCTTGGTCCATGCGGCACGCACGAACCTCAGAGCGCATGCGATTCTACAGAATCTATAGACGTTCCGCCACAACACCCCCTGATCCCCGGATAAGTTTTGCCCGAGGCGACGAAAGGGGCGCACGCTGCGGGGAGATACGGCAAAATGCCGGATCTTGAAACCCTCACCCCGCAGGTGCGCCCGTGCGCAGCGTACAACGCCGGATTCCGACCGTCGAGATCGACTTCACCGATGCCCGCCTGACCGGTCATGGGGGGTGGGTGTTTCTGGGCAGGCTGTTCGAGCGGTTGGGGCTGGCGCGGCGGCTGGCCGAGGCGGTGCGGCTGAAGCGGCGCCGCCGCGGGGCCACGGATGCGCAGATGCTGCTGAGCCTGGCGGCCTCGCAGGTGGCCGGTGGCGGTGCGCTCAGTGATGTGGATGTGCTGCGGGCCGATGGGGTGGGGCGCACCTTGCTGGGGCTGGAGCGGGTGCCGGACAGCCGGCGGCTGGGTGAGTATCTGGGGCGGTTCACCGCGGAGGTGGTCGAGGCCCTGGAGGGGGTGGTGCAATCGGTGGCCCGGGCGCTGGTGCCGTCGGTGGTCGAGCATGAGGTGACCGAACGGGGTTATGTGCCGGTGTTTGTCGATGGCAGTGCCATCGAGGTGGAAGGGCGGCTGTTCGAGCGGGCGGCGCGGGGCCACGATGGCCGGGTGCAGTACTGGCTGCATGGGGTCTTTGTCGGGGGCGCCTGGGTGGCCGGGCGGCTGGACTTCCCCAAGCGCGCCTTCCGCCTCGACTGGCTCTACCACGCCGTCTGCCAGCTCGAATAGCGCCTCCCGCCGCGTGCTGCCCTTGCGGCCAGGACGACGGGCACACGGCCCAGGGCGGCTTGCGTCCGCTGCGGCCCATCGCCCTCGGGAAAGGCCGCATCAAGGCCTGCAAGCCCCTTCCCCGACACGGCGCCAAGCTCACCACCGCCTCGCATGCCCAGCACCGGCGGCTCCGTACGCCCACCCGCTACCCCTTCGAGGGCTTATCCGGGAATCTGGGTGCCGCTTTCATGGGCGAATGGACAGTTCGAACCAGACGGTGATATCCGTGGCCGTACCGGCTGCCGGGGATGTCGTCCTTTCGGCGGCGATGCCGCCGCTGAACGCGATGCCAACTCGCCATGGGTACCACACCGCCGCTTCCGCCCGCAGCCGGCGCTGTGCACTGCCAAGGGGATGTGCGCCCCGCCCGTCGCGATTGATGTCCGCCCTGCGGAGCGCCGCTGACAGGGTGCGCCCATCCGGGCCGATCCAAATGCCACCCGCCGAAATCAGTCTCCCGTCCCCGTCGATGCCATGGCCGAGGCTGCGCCCACGGTAGCGGTAGCCACTGCGGTAGATACCGTGCTCATATGCGTAGTTGAAGAGGGGCTGGCGCCGGAGGAAGGAAGCGGCGGTGTCGGCAAACTCCAGCCACAGCCTCCAGGAAGCGCCCATGCCGCCACGACCCCAGAGCGAGGCCCCGACCTGCCCGATGGGGCGCGAGGGAAGCCCGCCGGCCTCGTCCTCGCCGATCAGCTGCAGCCAGGTCACCACGGGCAGCCCGGGCAGGCGCCAACGAAGGTCCATGCCGCCGAGCTGGTTGCCCGGCTCGCGTGCCGCCCCCCCGGCGATCTCGTCTCGGTTATCGCGGCCAAGCATGAGGTTGAGGAAGGTGTCGAGATCCCGGGGACGGCCCCTCCCGCCCCATTGGGCGGAGCGCGACAGCCCGATCTCGAGAGTTGGATGGGGGCTGAAGGACAAGCGCAGCCCCGTCAGAAGCGCATGGGGCACGGCGCGGGCTTCCTCCAGCACGCCTGTGAAGAACACCAGTGTCCAAGGCCCCAGCCATTTGAGCACCGGCCAGCGAAAAGGCTCGCTGTGCTTGCGCTGGATGGCGAGCGCCGGCACCGGACGCGCGTTGGTGGATAGGATGAGGCTGCCCTCCCAACCCGGCCCCCACCACCGCGGCTGCGCCCCGAGGGAGATCATCCAATTGCCGAAGGTGGCGCCCAGATAGCTGCCGTCCAGCCGCACTCTGCGCCCATCGTCTGGGCCCGCCACCATGGCAAGCCGCAAGCGGGCAACGGTGCGGTCTCCCAGCCAGCCAACCTGTCCTCGGATCTCGCCACGCTCGCGCGGAGTGTCGGCGAACCAGCGGTAGTCAACGGGATCGGCATCGCCACGCAGCGAGACAGTCGGAGGAGACCAGCCCCGGCGGGCTGCCATCCTGCCTGCACGCCGAAGCCGTATGAACGCGGCGTTCGCCGGCGCTCCGAGATCCACGGCCCCGGCCCGTTGCAGCGCCAGAACCAGGTCGGGCCAGGACAGAGGCCAGGTGGTGACTGGAACAGCGAGCACACCCTCGTCGCGCAGGAGCTCGATGTCGTGCCGCAGGCGGACATCGCCCGGATCGGCCCATGGCAATGCAGCCGCCGGCATCGCCGCCGTCCCGGTGAGCGCTGCCAGAACGATGCGGGCACAACGCCATGCCCGCCGGCACCGGCGCAGGCGTTTTCCACAGAGCCCTCTCGTCACCATCATGAAACCGCCGCCATGAAATCCGCCCGACGAGAAAGAGGCCAGATACGCCCCGTCCTGGCCCGTGATGCCGGTGATCAGCGCGACCTTCTTCTCCATCCGCCCTCTCTCCGTAACGGTAGCCCCGGATTATCCGCCAGGAAACCCGAACCCGCCACGCGGACCGACCGGCGTCGAGGTGCTCCGCAGCCATCCTGATCCTTCCGGCCCTCCCGGGAAGCGGGGCGGGCTTCGCCGCAGG